>JBBQPW010000171.1:0-5600 GCA_038216845.1 Gaiellales bacterium
TCGAGTGGCTCCGACGTTTCGCGCCTGGAGCACGACGTCGTGACCTCCGAGCGCGTACTCACAGCCGATCTGGGCACCCATGAGCCCCGCACCGATGACTGCGACCCGCACGACTCGTAGTATCGTCGTACAGCTTGGACGACCGCGTTGCCATTGTCACGGGGGCCGGCTCCGGCATCGGGGCAGCCACCGCGCGGCTGCTCGCCGAGCAGGGCCTCGACGTGGCGCTCGTAGGCCGCCGGCGGGAGCGCCTCGTAGCGGTCGCCGCCGAAATCGCCGCCGCTGGCGGTCGCGCGTTCGCTCTGCCAGCCGACCTGTCACAGGCGCGGGCGCCGTGGCTGATCGTGGACGCGGTGCTCCAGGAACGGGGGAGGCTCGACGTGATCGTCAACAACGCTGCCTTCTACCGGCTCGAACCGGTAGAGAGGTTCACGCTCGAGGAGTTCGACGAGCACATCGCCGTCAACGTCCGGGCCCCGTACTTTCTCGCCCAGGCAGCGCTGCCGGCGCTTCGGGCTTCGCCGGCGGCAGTCATCGTCAATCTCTCCTCCGCCGCGGCCGCGATGTATCGAAACGGGCAAACCGTGTACGGGCTCACGAAGGCCGCGCTCGAGCACATGACGATGAACCTCGCGGCCGAGCTCGCACCCGATCGGATACGTGTTGTCTGCGTACGTCCAGGCCCTGTGGCAACAGAGATCCACACAGTTGTGGCCGACCCGGATGCGCGAATCCGCGAGCTCGGCCGACTCGTACCACTCGGGCGCATCGGCAAGCCCGAGGAGATCGCACGCTGGATCTGGTATCTCGTCGATGCGGAGGCTGAATGGGTGACCGGGGCGGTGCTGACGATCGATGGCGGCAGGATCCTCGGCCCGCCCGGCATCTGACGTGCGCGTCACGGCTGTCGACACGGTCGTTGTCAACGCGCGCCTGCGCAACTGGGTCTTCGTGAAGGTGGCGACGGAAGAGCCGGGGCTCGTCGGGTGGGGGAGGCGTCGCTAGAATGGAAGACGCAGAGTGTCGTCGGTGCCGTGCGAGACCTGGCCGACATCGTCGTCGGAGAAGATCCGATGAGGATCGAACACGTGTGGCAGGCGATGTTCCGCCAGCAGTTCTTTAAGGGAGGCATCGTCACGATGTCCGCGATCAGCGGCATCGACCAGGCGCTCCACGATGTGAAGGCAAAGGTGCTCGGTGTTCCTCTCTACGAGCTGCTAGGCGGTCGTGTGCGCGATCGCGTCCGTCTCTACGACCATCTCGGTGGGGGCGACTCGACCGCCGTGTACGGCGACGCGACCGAGACGTCGTTCGCGGCGCGCGCGCAGGCGAGCGTCGTGGACGGGTTCACCGCGCTCAAGATCCTCGCCGTCCCGGTCAGCCGCGCACTCGAAGGCGCGGCCGCGGTACGACAGGCTGAAGCCCTGATGGTGCCGTACGGGACGCCGTCGGCCCCGACATCGACGTGATGGTGGACCTCCACGGCCGAACGACCCCGGCCGCCGCGATCCGGTACGGCCACGCGCTGGCGCCCTACGACCCGTGGTTCCTGGAGGAGCCTATCCAGCCGGGGAACATCGACGCGCTCGTGGAGGTCGCTCGTGCTCTCCCGATCCCGATTGCCACCGGCGAGCGGCTCGTCACCCGCTGGGAGTTCCGCGAGCTCTTCGAGAAGCGCGCCTGCGCCGTCGCGCAGCCCGACATCTGCCACTGTGGCGGCGTGTCGGAGGTGATGCGGATCGCTGCTGCCGCCGAGACGGCGTTTGTCTCTATGGCGCCGCACAACCCGCTCGGACCGATTGCGACTGCGGTCAACGTCCACGTCGCGCTCGCGACGCCGAACTTCCTGATCCAGGAGGTCATGCGGTCGGACGTGCCCTGGCGTGACGAGATCGTCGACGCTCCGCTCGAGATCGTCGACGGGCACATGCTGCTGCCGACCCGGCCCGGGATCGGCGTCGAGGTCGAAGAGACGGCCGCCGCGCTGCATCCGTATCAGCCGGAGATCCCCGCGCGCGTGTTCCACGACGACGGCAGCGTGGGAGACTGGTAGCCGCTCGAGGCGTCACCGGCTACCTTGAGCGCTGGCTGCGGTGACGTGCGCGCGCCCCGTGGCTCGGTTTCTCGTCGAACGATCCAGCACGTTAGGTCGAGCCGATAATTACCCATTCTCGAAGGCAGTAGTCGATGCCGCTCGACGGGCAGGTGCAGGTGTGGCTCGACGCCGGACGAGAAGCGGGCATGCGCCGCTACCGGGAGCTTGGTGTCGAGAGGCGCGGCGGCTCATTGACGTCAACGCCGTCGCCCTAAGGCTGTGCAACCGTCGGGGCGCGGGTGGGCCTGCCATCGCTCGACCGTCGCCGTGCCCACGGTGTCGGTCACGACGAGCGGCGCACGACCCACTTCGGGAAGCGGTCGATCCGGAACGGCTCGAACAGCTCCGGCCGGCGACCGGTGACGATCATCTCGGCCATCGCCTGGCCTGCGGGCGGCGACACCGTCATCCCGAGCATCGAGTAGCCGGTCGCCACCGTCGCGTTGCGGAACGGCCCCGCCCAGTCGATGATCGGCAGGCCGTCGACCGTCATTGGACGCAGCCCCGCCCACGGCTCCTCGTAGTCGGGCTTCTCCAGGTCGATGTAGCCCTTCGCAAGCTCGAACAGGTTCGTGATGCGACGCTTGTCGATCGACAGGTCGTAGCCGGAAAACTCCATAGTGCCGCCGATGCGTACCCTGTCTCCGAGCGGCGTGACCCCTGCGTGGATGTCGGCGAAGAGAATGCCGTGCTTCGGCATCTCCTTCGGCTTGAGGAGGAAGGAGTAGCCCTTGCCCGGCTCCATCGGGATCGACAGCCCCAGCTTCCGCACGAGCGGCGTCGTCCACGAGCCCGCCGCCAGCAGGAAGTGGTCGCCAGCGATGTCGCCCGCGCCCGTCCGGATCGCTCGCACCGCCGAATCGGTGTGCTCGAACTCGATCACCTCGGCGCCCTCGACGAACTCGACACCCATCTCGCGCAGTTTCACCGCCAGCCCGTCGACCAGCGTGTCGGCCTTGACGTTCCACTGCCCTTCGAGATGGAAGCCGGCCTTCACCTTCTCGTTCAGCGACGGCTCGAGCGCGTGGATTGCGTCCTCGTCGAGGATGTCGTCGGGCAACTCGTAGCCGTGCTTCCGCATCCCCTCGAGGCTACGGAGCACCTTGCGCGCATCCTCCGGCTTGTTCGTCGCGCAGACCATTCCGAGCTTCCAGAGGTCGAACTCGACCCCGTCCGCCGCGAAGGCGTCGACGAGGTCGAAGCACTCCTTGCCGAGCGCCGCGAGCGCCGAGGTGCCGCTGTCGTAGTCGCGTTGGTTGCAGTACGTCCAGAAGCGCAGCAGCCAGGGCGTCATCTGCGGGAGATAGCTGGGGCGGAAGTACAGCGCCGAGTCGGCACGCACCAATGCGCGCAGCCCGTAGATTGTGAGCCCGGGCGCGGGCAGCGGTCCGGCCTGGGTCGGCGCGATCCAGCCGCCGTTCCCCCACGACGAGGCGGTGCGCGCGCCGACGCGCGAGCGGTCGACGACCACCACATCCACGTCGCGCTTGCGAAGCGAGTACGCACAGCAGAGACCCGAGATCCCGCCGCCGATCACGATCACCCTCACGACGGGACCCCGGCAGTCACCTCGACCTCGACGAGCATGCCAGGCACAGTGAATCCCGTCACGATCGTCGTCCGCACGGGACGGGGCGCCGGGAAGTACTCCGCCCAGAGCCTGTTCCACTCGCCAAAGTCCTCGGCACGCAGCAGGTAGCACTGCACGCGGAGCACGTGCGCGGGCCCGGAGCCTGCCTCGGTCAGCGACGCCATGATCTGGTCGAGCACGTTGACGGCTTGCTCCGCGAAGTCGGTCGAGACCACCGCCATCGTCGTCGTATCGATCGGCGCTCTGCCGGAGAGAAAGAGGAGATCGCCCCAGCGGACGGCGCTCGAGATGAGAGGAGTCGTTCCGCCGATGGGCAGCTCGCCGACGACGACGCGCTCGGTCATTTCACGTACCTCCGATCGTCTGAGAGAATCGATCATACGGCATGCCTGACGACCGAATCGAGCCCTTCCGCGTCGGCGTGACGCGTGACGTGCGCCGTCCGGACGGCACGTTCATGTTCGCTCCGGACGACCTCTCCGCGCTCGAGGTGGACGGGGTCGAGTGGTCGGTCCTCGACGAGGACGCTCGGCCGCTGCGGCCGGATCTCCTGCAGGGCATCGACGGCCTCTACCACTACTCGGCGCCCGTGAACGCCGCGAGCATCGAGGGCGTCGACCGGCTCGCGATCCTCGCCCGGAACGGCGTCGGCCTAGATTTCGTCGACGTGCCGGCGTGCACGAGGCGGGGCATCGCCGTCACGATCACTCCCGCCGGTATCACCCACCCAATGGCCTCGGCGGCGGTCGCCCTCGTCCTCGTGCTCTCGCACCGGCTGCGCGACCGCGACAGGGCGCTGCGGGACGGCGACTGGGGGGAGCGGCGCTTCTTGCCGAAAGGGAGCGGGCTGGCAGGGCGCACGCTCGGCGTGATCGGTTACGGTCGGATCGGACGCGAGGTCGTGCGGCTCCTCGCGCCCTGGGGGATGCGGGTCATCGTCGCCCAGCGTACGCCGGTGAACGAATCGAAGGTCACCCACCTTCCGCTGGAAACGCTGCTCGCCGAAGCCGACGTCGTCGTCGTCGCCTGCCCGCTCACCGACGAGACACGAGGGATGCTCGACTCACGGCGCCTTCAGCTGATGAAGCCGACGGCGTTCCTCGTCAACGTCACGCGCGGCGCCATCGTCGACCAGCACGCCCTGGTCGAACTGCTCCGCTCGGGCAGCCTGGCCGGAGCCGGTCTCGACGTCTTCGACCCGGAGCCTCTCCCCGCCGACGACCCGCTGCTCGCCCTGCCCAACGTGGTAGGTGCCCCGCACTCGCTGGGCTACACCGACGACCTGATCCGCGGTTGCGTCGAGGCGGCTTGTGGAGCACTCCTCGCCGTCGCAGCCGGGACCGTTCCGCCCGATCTCGTCAACCCGGACGTACTCGAAAATCCACTCTTCATGGCGAAGCTCGAGAGCTTTGTCGCAAGAGGAGCCGGCACTCGGTGAGTGGCGATCCTGCAGTGTCGGACCTCCGCCGGTACGGCGTCTCGGTGGGCTCGTCCCGAGCGGTGGTCAGGCCCCCGCCGCGAACAGGGGGTTGAGCTGGTAGGCGTTCAGAGGGAGGCGACCGCTCCCCGGCACTGCACTGCCGCAGGACGGATCCCAGACGTAGAGGTGAACACTCGAGCTGACCTGAAGGAGGACGACGATGACCATGACCTCGGACCGCTTGCGTCTCCTGCACGGCGTCGAAGCACCGATAGCGGAAATGCGGCCGCTGCGGGCAGGCGCCGTGACTGTGCTGCTCGATGGCGTCGACCTGCGCTACCTGCGCATCGGCAACACCGAGCTCGTGCGGCGCGTGTACTCGGCCGTTCGCGACGTCGACTGGGACACGGTGCCTGCCGTTGTCTCCGGCATGCAGATCGAGGAGTCTGACGACGGGTTCCGCGTTGAGTTCGATGTGCGCCATGCCCGCCGAG
>JBBQPW010000172.1:0-5593 GCA_038216845.1 Gaiellales bacterium
TCTCGAACGAGGTCGGGATCAAGACGAACTACCTGACGGGCGAGGACATCTTCGTCATCGCCGAGCAGATCGACCAGAATGGGACAGTCGACTTCCGCGTGTTCGTGAAGCCGCTCGTGAACCTGATCTGGCTCGCGGGGCTCATCTTCCTGCTCGGCTCGTTGGTCACGCTGTGGCCCGATGCTCGCGAGGAGCGACGACTCGCCGTGCGCTATGCGGAGGTGACCCGGGGCACATCCGCGGCGCAATGACCGTAGCGCTCGTCCTGGTTGGAGCTTTGACGGTCGCGTGCGTTGTCGCAGTGGCGCTGCCGTTTCTGCGCGAGCCGTCGGCGGTTTCGGATCGAATCGCAGAGATGGACGTGGCGGGCCTCCGTCAGCTGGAGCTGGCCGAGTCGCGCGACCGTGCGCTCGCGACCCTGAAGGAGCTCGAGTTCGATCACCGGACGGGGAAGGTTTCCGACGAGGACTACCGCGCACTGATCGGCCCGTTGCGACGCGATGCCGCGCAGGCTCTGCGTGCTTCGGAACCGAAGTCGCAGAGCGACTAAAATGCGCCCTCTTGGGCGCGGTCGACGGAGCAGCTGCCGGGCTGGCTCACAGCCCGAGAAGGCGCGCGGATCGCGAACCTCGGCGCGGCCGTGCCAGGAGTCGAGTCCGACGCCGACCTCGAAGCAGATGTGCGGTATGCACTGAACCGAGTACGAGTCAAGGACGATATTGAAATTGAGCCCATGCGTCAGGATGTGTGTGCGACCAAGGCGGGCTTCGCCGTTGCGGTGGAGCTGATCGCACCCGGCCGAAGAACTCGAATCAAAATGAGCCTTGTGTCGTCGTGACGTGCTGTGCACGCACGCTGCCGCGTCCTCGGTCGCGTCAATACCTTCGGGTATTGACGCTCCCTGCGTCCTTGCATCGCACGCGCCCATCACGCCACGACTACGAACCGTCATTCTGATTCGAGTTCTAAGCGAGCGGGAGCTGCAGATCGAGATCGAGGCCACCTTCCTCCGCAACGGCGGCGACGGGGTCGCATACGAGACGATCGTCCCCGGCGGACCGAACACTGCCGTGCTCCACTTCATGCCGACAGCGCGGCTCTTCTCCAGCGGCGAGCTCGTCCTCATTGACGCCGGCGCCGAAGTACGCGGGTACGCGAGCGACGTCACGCGCACATTTCCCGCCGCCGGCTCATTCACACCCGAGCAGCAGGCGCCGCACACTCTCGTCGCCGCCTCCTGCACCGCGGCAATCGAGCAGTGCACGTGCTCCGCGGCCGCGCAGGCACACGACCTGGCTTCCCGCGAGTACGTGTCGACCTGCCGCTCGAGCCCGGCCACTGCGTCACGGTCGAGCCGGGGATCTACGTCGTGCCCGCTCTATTGCAGGACGCGGAACGCCGTCGAAAGCACGCGGACGAAGTCGACTGGAATCGTGTCGACCGGATGCTTGACTTCGGCGGCATCAGGATCGAGCACACCGTCCTCGTCACCGACGACGGTTTCGAGGTCCTGACCGCCGACGTGCCGCTCCTTGGCTGAGCTGTCGCAGCGGCGGAAGCTCTAGGCAGCGTCCGCCGCTGCTGCGGGCAACGCAACCGCGGACACGTACCGCAAGTCGGGAAAGGCTCGCCAGCGCTCGTCGAGCCCGAGCCCGTAGCCCGCAAAGAGCTCGTCGGGCACGGTGAAGCCGACATAGCGCAACGGCAGGTCGTCCACGAGTCGGCGGTACGGCCGGTCGAGGAGCGTCACGGCAGCGACGCTCGCCGGCGCGCGGAGACGCAACGTTCGTGAGAGGAAGTGCAGCGTCAGGCCTGTATCGACGACATCCTCGACAATCAGCACGTGCCGGCCGGCGATCGGCCCGTCGAGGTCTTTGAGAAGGCGGACGCCGCCCAGCTGTTCACCCGTATACGCCGCCAGCTCGATCAGGTCGATCGTGTGTGAGAAGGCGAGCGCGCGGGAGAGATCGACGAGAAAGACCGCGCTCGACTTGAGCGGTGCCACGAGCAACGGCTCCAGGCCCGAGTAGTCGGTCTTGATCTGTCGCCCGAGTTCACCCACGCGCGCGGCAATCTCCCCCCGGGAAAGGTAGACCTCTCCGACGACGCCACTCTCAGATGGCTCTATGAGGCGAGTTTGAGTTGGTATCGAAGTGCCAGTCGCTCGAAATCGCGCCGGTAGAAGAGCTTGACTTTGACGTCCGGGTAGAGCTCGCGGAGTTGCCTGAGCTTCCGGTTCTTCCGCGTCACGAGCGATTGCTTCATGACCGTGACCTCGACGTAGAGGTCCTGCTCGGGCAGGTAGAAGTCTGGCTTGAACGCGCTCGTGACTCGGCCGCTCTCGTCGCACTCGAGCACGAACGAACGCGGCTCGTACTCCCACGGTACGCCGTAGAAATCGAGGAGCTTGGCGCATTCCAGTTCGATCCGGTTGGCAAACCGCGGCGGCTTGCTGCCGCGATAGGCCTGGAATCGGGGGGCCTCCCGCACTCGGGCGAGGCTAGCAACGGCCCCGGACGGCCCTGCTGGCGCCCACATGTCGTGGGTTCCGCCCGAGCCTCTAGGCTGCGCGGGTGGATCAGAGCCCGATCATCACGCTGAGCGACGTCGAAGAGCTGGCGGCGGAGCGCCTCGATCCTTACTGGCACGGGTACTTCGCCGGCGGCGCCGGCTCCGAGCGCACCCTGCGCGAGAACGAGGCGGCGTTCGGCCGCTACCGTCTTCGCCAGCGGGTTCTCTGCGGAATCGAGTCCGTCTCGACAGCGGTAACTGTCCTCGGACACGAGCTCGCGGTTCCGCTCCTGGTCGCGCCGGTCGCGTACATGCGGCGCGCGCACGACGACGGGGAGGAGGGCATGGCCCGTGCGGCGGCAGCCGTCGGAGCCGGCATGTGCCTCTCCACGTTCGCCACGACGAGTGCCGCAGCGGTCACTGCGGCGGCTCCGACGCTGCCGCGGTTCCTCCAGGTGTACGTCTACCGCGACCGTGGTGTGACCGACGAGGTCATCGCGATGGCGGTCGACGCCGGTTTTTCCGGCGTGTTCCTCACGGTCGACCTACCGGTAGTGGGCTCACGCGATCGCGAGCGGCGGGTCGCCTGGGAGTTCCCCGAGGAGGACCTGCCGATGGTCGTGTTCGCGAGGGAACGCGGCTTGACCGACCACGGGTCTGTGCCGGTCGATCCGACGGTCGATTGGAGCTACCTCGAGCGCCTGTGCGGCTCTGTCCCGATTCCCGTTGTCGTCAAGGGCGTGCTCGAGGCGGAGGATGCGGTTCTGGCTGCCGAGCACGGTGCCGCGGGGGTCGTCGTCTCGAACCATGGCGGCCGTCAGCTCGATGCGGTGGCGCCGACCATTGAGGCGCTACCTGCGATCGCTGATGCCGTTGGTGATCGGGTCGAAGTGCTGATGGACGGTGGTATCAGGCGTGGCACCGACGTTGCGCTGGCGCTCGCGCTCGGAGCCCGTGCCGTGTTGGTCGGGCGCGCACCGCTGTGGGGCCTCGCGGCGGCCGGCGAGTCCGGAGCGCGCACGGTTCTCGAACTCCTGCGGGACGAGCTCGCTACTGCGATCCATCTCATGGGCTGCGCGGATGCTACGAAGGTCGGTGCGCAGCACATCTCGAGGATCGGAGCGACGTGAGCGAATCCTCGATCGACGTCCTGAGCCGCAACGCGGTGCACCTCTTTCCGCGGGGCGGGCTCGAAGAGAAGCTGAAGCTCGGCCGTCCGCTGCGCGTGAAGCTCGGCATCGACGTCACCTCGCCGGACATCCACGTCGGTCGCGCGATTCCCCTGCAGCGGATGCGCGCGTTCCAGGACGAGGGCCATGTCGGGGTGCTCATCGTCGGCGACTACACGACGCGTATCGGCGATCCGTCCGGTCGGTCCGCAGAGCGCCCGATCCTCTCGGACGACGAGATCGACCGCAACGCGAAGACCTACGTCGAGCAGGCGTTCCAGATCATCGATCCGGCGCGTACCGAAGTGCGCTTCAACGGCGAATGGCTGTCAACGCTCACCTTTGCTGACGTGGTTCGTCTGACGAGGACGCTGACGGTCGCCCAGCTGCTCGAGCGGGACGACTTCTCCAAGCGCGTCGCGGCCGGGCATCCGGTTTCTATCTCGGAGCTCCTCTACCCGCTGATGCAGGCGTACGACTCGGTCGCCGTCGAAGCCGACGTCGAGCTTGGCGGAACAGACCAGCTCTACAACCTGCTGGCGGGGCGCACCGTCATGGAG
This sequence comes from Gaiellales bacterium, assembly GCA_038216845.1. Lineage (GTDB taxonomy): Bacteria > Actinomycetota > Thermoleophilia > Gaiellales > Gaiellaceae > Gaiella. The sequence continues at coordinate 4,241 of JBBQPW010000172.1, forward strand.
GCGTACGGCCTCGCACCGCAGGTCGTCCTTACGACGCCGCTCCTGCTCTCGTGGGACGGAGCCAAGATGAGCTCGTCGGTCGGGAACAACATTCCGCTGGCGGCGGCGCCGGAAGAGCAGTTCGGGCGCACCATGCGAATTCCCGACGAGCTGCTGCCCGATTGGTACCGGCTCGTGGTGGAGGGCGACCCGCCGACAGGCGAGCCGATGGCGGCAAAGCTCGAGCTAGGACGCTTCATCGTCACGCGCTCATACGGAGCGGATGCGTCGGTGGCCGCCGAGGCGCATTTCACCCGGGTCGTCCGGGAAGGAGGGGCGCCAATGGACATTGCGGATCTGAAGCTCGCCCCGGGCGACCTGTTACATCTTCCCGCGGTCTTGGCCGCTGCCTTCGATCTCTCGACGAGCGAGGCTCGCCGGCTGATCGCGCAAGGTGGGGTGAAGATCGACGGGGAGGTTGCTGACGCGTTGGACGTCCCACGCGTCTTGCTCGAAGGAGCCGTCGTGCAGGCCGGCAAGCGACGCTTCGTGCGGCTCGTGTAGGCCCAGAAAAGAGCATGGCCAAGCCATCTCTCGACACCCTGCAGCTTGACACCCTGCAGGGGTCTGCTAGTATCCCCGGGCTGTCCGCAAGGGCGGCGTGAAGTCTGCACCTCGACACTGGAGAGCCTTCGAGCGAATCGGATACGACCTCGTACCGAATCTCACGTAGGCCTCTGGCGCGAGTCGGAGGCTTTTTGTTTGTCGTTTGTCTGTCGGTTCAGCGCCGGCGCGGTCTTTGAAAACTCAACAGCGTACGTTTAACGACGAGACCTTTCCGTCGTGCTTCGGCACGCCGGCGAGGCATTCCCGTCGCTCTTTCATTCGTGGTTGGCATTCGTGCTTGTCACTGGTGACAGAGCTTATTTGAGCTCAAGCTCATCTCGGGAAGACACACGTTTGCCGGTGCTTGCACTGTTTTGCAGCGCAACCACGGGCGACAAGTTCTTCACGGAGAGTTTGATCCTGGCTCAGGACGAACGCTGGCGGCGCGCTTAACACATGCAAGTCGAGCGAGAACCAGGACTTCGGTCCTGGGGACAGCGGCGAACGGGTGAGTAACACGTGGGTAATCTGCCCTCGGTTCCGGGATAGCCCGGGGAAACTCGGATTAATACTGGATAGCCTCACGAACCTTCGGGAGAGTGAGAAAAGGTAGCTTTGGCCTCTGACCGAGGATGAGCCCGCGGTGGATTAGCTTGTTGGCGGGGTAACGGCCCACCAAGGCGACGATCCATAGCTGGTCTGAGAGGACGATCAGCCACACTGGGACTGAGACACGGCCCAGACTCCTACGGGAGGCAGCAGTGGGGA
>JBBQPW010000173.1:0-5530 GCA_038216845.1 Gaiellales bacterium
ATGACCGGGATGGGCGGCGGCTCGTTGATGACGCCGATGCTCGTGCTCCTGTTCGGCTTCAAGCCGACCGTTGCGATCGGCACGGACATCCTTCACGGCGCGATCTTCAAGTCCTTCGGCGCAGTGCGCCACCGCCAGCTCGGGACGGTGAACCTGCCGCTCACGCTCTGGATGCTGCTCGGCTCGGCCCCGATGTCGCTTGCCGGCGTCGTGCTCGCAACGTGGTTGAAGCACACCTACGGCGACGGTTGGGAGAGTGCGGCCAAGCAGGTTCTGGGCGTGACGCTCCTCGTCTGCGGGATCGGCTTCCTGCTCAAGGCGATCCTCCACAAGCGGGTCGAGGCGACCGACTTCAAGCTCGCCCGGAGTGACAAGACGCGGGCTGTGACGATCGGCGTGATCGGCGGCTTCATCGTCGGCCTCACCTCGGTCGGTAGCGGCACGTTCTTCGGGCTGACGATGATGCTGCTCTTCCCGCTCAGCGCGGCGCAGATCGTCGGCACCGACATCGTTCACGCGGCGGCGTTGCTCTGGGTGGCCGGCTTCGGCCACATCGTCGCCGGGAACGTGGATTTCGCGGCGATGGGCTGGCTGCTCATCGGCTCGATTCCAGGCGTCCTGATCGGAAGCCACTACACCGTGCGCGCCGGGGAGCGGTTCCTGCGCGTTGCGCTCGCCCTCGTGCTCTTCCTCAGCGGCGTCAAGCTGATCGACTTCCCCGGCGCGAACTGGGTCATCGTGGCGGTCGCGGGGACCGCAGTCGTTGCGGCGCTCATCACTGTCGTGCGGCGTGTACGGCAGCCCGACCCCGTGGACGGCCCCGAGTCTCCGGCAGCGTCGATCATCTAGGCTGACGGGCCGTGCGGACGGTCTGGGTCAGCTTCGACACCATCGGCCGGGACTGCCTGGTCGCAGCCGCGGACGCGGGCGCGGACGTTGTGGGCGTCGTGACGTTGCCGGAGCCGGTCGATCCCGAGCGCTCGGGGCAGTGCTCGTTCGTCGAGGTTGCTGCATCGTTCGGCGCGGAGCTCATCGAGTCGGCGGACATCAACGCGCCTGAGACGGTCGCTGCGATCGCGGCGCTCGAGCCCGAGCTGCTTTTCGTGATCGGCTGGTCGCAGATCCTGCGGGAGCCGGTGCTCGCGCACGCGCCGGGGGGAGCATTCGGCATGCATCCGACGTTGCTCCCGCGACACCGGGGCCGGGCGCCGATCCCGTGGGCGATCCTCAGCGGGCTCGCGGCGACCGGCGTCACCTTGTTCGAGATCCCCGACGCCCGCGCCGACTCCGGCTCGATCGTGGGTCAGATCGAGGTGGCGATTGCTTCCGATGAGACGGCGACGACGCTGTTCGAGCGGCTGGCCGACGCGCACGTCGAGCTGATCCGCGCCTATGTCCCGGCGATCATCGACGGGACGGCGCCGCGGCTCGCGCAGGACGAGCGGCGTGCGAGCTCCTGGCCCAAACGGGCGCCGGCCGACGGGATCATCGACTGGCAGACGCGAGCGCCGTACCTCTACGACTGGGTGCGCGCCCAGACACGGCCGTATCCGGGGGCGTTCACGTACCTCGGCGCCTCGAAGGTGGTCGTGTGGAGCGCACGGCCGGTCGATGGCGTGCTCGCCGCTGTGCCGGGAACCGTCGTCGAGCGGCGGTCCGAAGGCCCGGTTGTCGCGTGCGGCGGCGGCGGCGCGTTGCTGCTCGACGAGGTCGAAGCGCCCGAGTCTTTGCCTGTCGGTGCACTCCTCGGATGACCCGCGTACTCGTGATCGCGGCGCATCCGGACGACGAGGTCCTCGGCATGGGCGGGACGATCGCCCGCCACGCCGACAGCGGAGACGCGGTGCGCATCGTCTGCGTCACCGACGGCAGCTCGACGCAGTACCCGGGCGATCCGGAGATTCGCGCGCAGAAGGAAGCCGAGGCGCGGCGGGCGGCCGGCGAGCTCGGCGTCACGGATTACGTCCACCTCGACCTTCCCGACATGCGGCTCGACACCCTTTCGCACGTGGAGATCAACGCCGTGGTCGAGGAACAGATCCACGATTTCGAGCCGAAGGTCATCTACACGGTCCACCCCGACGTCAATCGCGACCATCAGGCGCTCTTCGACTCGGTCGCGGTGGCAACGCGGCCCACGCCGGAGCAGGTCGTCCGGCGCGTGCTCACCTATGCGCCGACCTCGAGCATCGAGTGGACGCCCGGGGCGCTGAACTGGTTCGTGCCGAACTGGTTGGTCGACATCTCGCGGACGCTCGATCGCAAGCTCGCCGCGTTCGCGCACTACGAGACCGAGCGCCGCGAGTACCCCCATCCCCGTAGCGAGCGAGCGATCCGCGCAGCCGCCGAGTTCTACGGCGCCAGCCGCGGCTGCGAATACGCCGAGCCGTTCGTCCTCGTCCGAAGCCTCGAGCCGCTTTGATTCGAGTTCCACAGTACGGGCCGGCAGCGCTCGTCGCCCTCGTGCTCGTCGCCACTGGTCTGAGCACCCTCTACGTCGAGTCGCTCAAGCTGGAGCCGAGCCCGATCCGCGGCACGCGCGTGACCAAGGTGTTTTCTCCGGTGTGCCGTTGCGACTCGACGAAGGCGCGCATCTCGTTCCGGGTCGGCAAGCCGGACGCGGTTGCGGTCTCGATTGTCGATGCGGCCGGGCGCGACGTGCGCGACCTGGCGTTCAATCGGACGGTGCCGCGCAAGGCGGTCGCCTTCCTCTGGAACGGACGAGACAACGACGGCGCAGTCGTTCGCGACGGCCTTTACCGGCCGCGCGTCCGGCTCGATCTCCTGGAGAAGACGTTCGTGCTCCCGAACTCGATCCAGGTGGACACCAAGCCGCCTCGAATCACGATCGTCTCCGTATCGCTGCGGGTGATTTCACCGGATGGTGACCGCCGCGCCGACCTGGTTGCCGTGAGCTTCCGCGTCGACCAGCGGGCGCAGGCATCGCTCCTCGTCAACCACGTGCAGCGGGTGCTCGGGAGACGCGCGCGTCTCGGTGGGCAGCTGCGGTGGTACGGCAAGGTCGATGGAACGTCGTTGCGCGCAGGCACGTTCGGTCTCGCGGTCAGCGCGGTCGACGGGGCGGGCAACCGATCCCATCCGGTCGCGGCTGGGTCGGTCCGGATCCGCTACATCGAGCTCGGCAAGGAGGGCTTCCGCGTCCATCCCAGAGGCCGGCTCGTCGTCCCGGTCTCCGCCGATGCGAAGAGCGTGACCTGGCGACTCAACGGGCGGCACGGGTCGGGCGCGCCGCCGGTGCTACGCCTTCGCGCTCCCGCGAGCCCGGGGGGCTACACGCTGTACGTGATCGTCCGCGAGCACGCAGCTCGGGCACGCGTGACGGTCGTCCCGTGAAGTGGTGGATCATTGGCGTCGGCGTCGCAGTAGTCCTCGCGATTGCCGGCGCAGGCGGCGCCTGGTGGTACGCGAAGCACACCGGCGCCAAGGAGATCATCGGCTCGCCGACCATCGAGTTCCATCCAGACCTGCCGCCCGCGCCGGTGCGGCCGCCGAAAGCCGTGCTCAGCGTGCCGTGGCCGACCTACGGCTACGACGCGCAGCGCGATCGCGTCGCGCCGTTCGCCCATCGGCCGCCGTACCGGCAGGTCTGGAAGCTGCGCACTCGGTACTACATCGAGTTTCCACCGTCCGTCGGCTACGGCCGCGTCTTCGTGGGACAGGGAAGAGGGCAGTTCTTCGCAGTCGAGCCGAAGACTGGGAAGATCGTCTGGCAGAAGCACTTCGCGTTCTGCTCGGCGTCGTCGCCGACACTCGCAGCCGGGCTCGTGATCCAGACCTATATCCCGGCCCCGTGCGGCAAGGTCTCGCGGTCGCTGCCGGGCCTGGTCGTCGCAATGCGGCCCTTGGACGGGAAAGTCATGTGGCACCTCTCGCGCGCGAGCGAGTCGACGCCGGTCGTCGTCGGGGGTCGCGTCTATCTCGGCGCCTGGGATCACCGCGTGTACGCGCTCTCGATCACGACGGGAAAGGTGATCTGGTCGACGTTGACGGACGGGGAGATCGACGGCTCGCCGGCCTACGCAGCCGGGACGATCTACGTTGGCAACAACGCAGGGAGCGTCTACGCGTTGGACGCGAGGACCGGCGCAGTTCGCTGGGTCGGACGCTCGTTCTCAGGTCTGTTCCGCGCCCGCGAGTACTTTTACGCCACGCCTACGGTTGCCTATGGGCGCGTGTTCGCGCCCAATACGGACGGCACCGTCTATGCGTTCGGGGCGACGACGGGGCACCTCCTGTGGGCACGGCACGTCGGCAGCTATGTCTACACCGCGCCCGCCGTGTGGAAGCAGAAGGTGTACGTGGGGACGTACGACGGCAGGTTCGCGGCGCTCGATGCAGCAACCGGAGCCATCCGCTGGGAGTACGAGGCGACTGCCTCGATCCACGGTGCGCCGACGGTGATGGCGGGGCTCGTCTACTACTCGACGTGCGGGACGTGCGGCCGAAACGGCATTCGGCACTCGAAGGTCGGGCCGCGCGCGACCTATGCGCTCGACGCCCGCACCGGCAAGCTCGTCTGGAGCTTTCCGGACGGCCACTACTCGCCGATCACGGCAGACGGCGCGCGCGTCTATCTCGCCGGCAACACCGTGCTCTACGCCCTCGTCTCGCGCTGAGATCCGACCGCCAGTAGGGCCGCGATCGCGATTCCCGTGAGCGGCCAGACGAGATACGACGTCTGGAAGGTGCGGGCGATGAAGAGCAGGACGAACATCGAGACGGCGAAACCCGCGGCGCCTTCCCAGTCGGCTCGCGAGCGCCGCTGCACGGCGAGCAGCCGGAGCGTCACGGGCAGCCAGATGACGAGCACGAGGATCCCGAACTGGTAGCTGCCATAGCGGCTGTCGATCACCCCGGCGTTGTAGAGGAGCGCCGAGAGGCCGTAACCGAGGATCCTGTAGGTGCCAGTGCCATAGGTGATCGTGTCGCGCCAGAGCGCGCCGGGATCGGCGATCAGGAAGGGGAGGAAGCCGACCGCGAGCACAACCGCGAAGACGGCGGCGGCCTTCGCGCGCACCGGCCACTCGAGCTCGCGCGCGAGGAGCATCAACACGAAGAACGGCACCGCGACGAGCGCGAACTGCTTCTGGAGGACGGCGGCAGCGAGAAAGCCCGCGGCGAGAACGGGTCGCCGTCGTGTCAGCAACCCGAATGCCAGCATGAGACAGAGCAGGCTTGGCGCGTCCGCAGTGCCGAACCAGGCTCCGCGTACGAGCGGTGGGCTTGCGGCGAGGGCAGATCCGATTGCGAGCCGCCAGGCGAGCGGACCGCGGAAGGCGAGCGCGGCGAAGACGAGGCCGATTGTCGCGAGGAGGACGAGGACGCGGTAGTCGTCGAAGGGCGCGGGCACAGCGCTCCACGCGGCCGCCGTCAGCGCCGCGCCGGGGAAGTACGCGAAGTGCGAGAGGGCGACCTGGCGACGGATGTCCGGCGGCGGGACGGTGCCGTCGCGGCTGTAGAAGCGCTCGAGCCCGCTGCCGCCGTAGTCGTGGCCGTACGGGGTGTGGCC
>JBBQPW010000174.1:0-5500 GCA_038216845.1 Gaiellales bacterium
GTCGATCGGACGCATGAAGAGTCGTCAGGGCCGTCGATCGAGGACGCCGATGTGATTGTCGCCGGCGGTCGCGGCCTTGGACGGGCCGAGAACTTCTCGCTCTGCGAAGCGCTCGCCAAGACACTCGGAGGCGCGGTCGCCGCGACGAGAGCGGTCGTCGACGCCGGTTGGTATCCGTACTCGGCGCAAGTCGGGCAGACCGGGAAGTCGGTCTCGCCGCGCCTCTACATCGCGTGCGGTATCTCGGGCGCGATCCAGCACAAGGTCGGGATGCAGAGCTCCGGGACGATCGTCGCGATCAACAAGGATCCGAACGCGCCGATCTTCGACTTCGCCGATCTCGGGGTGGTCGGCGACGTCGAGCAGGTCGTCCCGAAGCTCACCGAGCTCCTGCGAGCGCGCAGCGCATGAGGCGCAAGCCGTTAGGGATCCGGCCCGCCGACTTCGCACCGTCGTTCGCAGCCGGAGACGCGATCTCGACTCCGAGCGATTCTCCGGCCGAGCGGATCGAGGTCGGTGTCCTGATCGTCGGCGGGGGCCCTGGCGGGTTGGCGTGCGCGATCCGACTTGGTCAGCTGCTCGAGGAGCACCCGGAGGTTGCGGAGCGCCTGGGAGACGTACCCGTCGTAGTCGTGGAGAAGGGAAAGCAGCCCGGTTCGCACCTGCTCTCCGGTGCCGTCGTGAACCCGCGCTCACTGCGGCGACTCTTCGGCGACCGGCTGCGGATGGAGGACCTCCCGAACTACGGGCAGGTGCCCGGCGAGGCGGTCTACATGCTCAGCCGAGGCTCGGCATTTCGCATCCCGCCGCCGCCGCCGATGCGGAATCACGGCAATTGGATTCTCTCTCTGTCTCAGCTCGGGCGGTTCCTCGGTGAGCAGGCCGAAGGGCTCGGCACGGCGATCCTTCCCGAGACGAGCGCCGTGAAGCTCCTCGTCGAGCACGGGCGCGTCGTCGGGATCCGCACGGGAGACAAGGGCCAGGGACGCGACGGCGAGCCGCTGCCGAACTTCGAGCCGGGCTCCGACATCGTCGCGAAGACCACCGTTCTCGCGGAAGGGACACAGGGGCACCTGACAGCCGCAGCGATCGAGCATTTCGGCCTGCACGGGCAGAACCCGCAGGTGTGGGCGCTCGGCGTCAAGGAGATCTGGAAGGTGCCACGCCCGCTGAGGAAGATCGTCCACACGATGGGCTGGCCGCTGCGGAAGAGCGCGCGGTTCGGCGAGTTCGGCGGCTCGTTCGTCTACCCGATGGGCGACGACCACGTCTCGATCGGCTTCGTCGTCGGCCTCGAGTACCGCGACATCGAGCTGTCGGCCCACGATTTGCTGCAAGAGTTCAAGACCCACCCCAAGATCCAGCGGATCCTCGCCGGTGGCGAGCGCGTCGGCTGGGGCGCGAAGACGATCACCGAGGGCGGGTTCCTCTCGCTGCCGTCGCGCTTCAACGCGCCGGGGCTCGCCCTCGTCGGGGAAGGTGCCGGTCTCGTCAACGTCCCCCGGCTGAAGGGCATTCACTACGCAGTCGAGTCGGGGGTCCTCGCGGCCGAGGCGATCTTTCGCACGTTTCAGCCGGGCGAGGCGGCCACGCGCGTCGGCGCGCTCGACTCCTACGACGACGCGCTACGAGAGAGCTATGTCTGGAAGGAGCTCCGCGAGGTCCGAAACATGCGCCAGGTCTTCGACAAGGGGTTCTTCGTCGGTGGTGCGCTGGCCAGCTCGATGATCGTCTCGAAAGGCCGTCTGCCGCCGAAGGACTTCTCGACCGAGCCGAACGCTGCGGCGTCGCTTATCCGAACCGGCCGTGCGTCGTCCTATCCACCTGCCGACGGGAGGTTCACGTTCGACAAGCTCTCGTCCGTGTTCGCCTCGGGGAACCGGACGCGCGACGATCAACCCAATCACCTCCACGTCCGCACGAACGTGCCGCGCGACGTAGCCGAGATGTGGTCGTGGCTGTGCCCAGCGCAGGTGTACGAGGTGGGTGAGGAGAACGGCGACGGCACCGTCTCGGTGAAGATGACGCCGTCCAACTGCGTGCAGTGCGGCGCGATCAGCGCCAAAGGCGGCCGGCTCACCCCGCCCGAGGGCGGCTCAGGCCCCGAATACACCTTGACGTGACCTCCCTCGGCGACGGGGAGCGCCGTGCGGATCTCGCCGTCATCGGGGCCGGGATCCTCGGGCTCGCGACGGCGCGGGCCCTTGCCCGCCGCTATCCGGGCCTCCGGGTCGTGGTTCTCGACAAGGAGGACGCTCTCGCGACGCATCAGTCGGGGCGCTCCAGCGGGGTCATCCACTCCGGCCTCTACTACACGCCTGGCTCACTCAAGGCGCGCCTCTGCGTCAGCGGTGCCGCGCAGCTCTTCCGCTACTGCGATGAGCAAGGGATCCCGACGCAGCGCTGCGGCAAGGTCGTCGTCGCAACACGACTCGATGAGTTACAGCGGCTCGACGAGCTCCATCGAAGGGGTCTCGCGAACGGTGTTCCCGGCCTCGAGGTACTCGATCGAGACGGGCTTCGTATGCTCGAGCCGCATGCGGCGGGCATCCGGGCGCTCCACTGCCCGTCGACCGGGATCGTCGACTTCCGGCTCGTCGCGGCAGCGTACGCCCGCGATGTCGAGGACGCTGGGGGCGAGATCCTGCTCGGCCGCGAGGTGACGGGGGTCGTCAGTCGCTCCGGGCGAGTGCTGCTCCAAACGTCTGCCGGTGACGTGGAGGTGCGGCATGCGGTCGCGTGCGCAGGTCTGCAGGCCGACCGTGTCGCACGGCTCGTGGGTGGCTCGGTCGAGCCTCGAATCGTCCCGTTTCGCGGCGACTACTGGGTGCTGCGGCCGACGGCGCGGCATCTCGCGAACGCGCTCGTCTACCCCGTCCCGGATCCGAGCTTCCCGTTTCTCGGGATCCACACGACCCTCCGCATGGATGGCTCGATGTGGCTCGGGCCCAATGCCGTGCTCGCGTTCGCGCGGGAGGGATACGGGCGGTACGACGTGTGTCTGCGGGACCTGAGCGACACATTGCGCGCTCCTGGTTTCCGCAAGCTTGCCCGCCGAAACTGGCGTGTCGGGGCGGTTGAGCTGGCAGGCGATTACAGCCGCAGGCTGTTCGTTCGCTCGGCGCGCAAGCTGATCCCCGAGCTGGCGGCAGCCGACGTGGAGGCCGGACCGTCGGGGATCAGAGCGCAAGCACTGACAGCGGGCGGTCAGCTCCTGGACGACTTCGTCGTTGCGGCCGAAGGCGGTGTCTTACACGTGCGTAACGCTCCGTCGCCCGGAGCGACATCGTCGCTCGCCATCGGTGACACGATCGCGGATATGGCAACCGACGCCTTCGGTCTCTCGCCCGATTGACACGAGTTGGCCGGGCTGCCACGACCGTGAGTAGCATCGGTGCGTGGCTAATTCCGTGACGCGAGACGATGTTCTTCGGGCAGCGGTGACGATCGGTGGTCGTCTGCACCGCACACCGACATTCACAGCGTCGAGTCTGGGCGACGTCTGGCTCAAGGCCGAGCTCTTCCAGAGGACAGGCTCGTTCAAGGTGCGCGGCGTTCTGAACAAGCTCGCGTCGTTGACGGGCGAGGAGAAGGCACGCGGCGTCATCGGCATCTCCGCTGGCAACCACGCGCAGGCGCTCGCCTGGGGAGCTGCGGCCGAGGGGACGGACGCCCTGGTCGTGATGTACCAGGGCGCGAGCGAGGCCAAGGTGGCGGCGACCCGGGCCTATGGTGCGACCGTCGACCTCGAGGCCAAGGATGTGGGCGAGGCATTCGAGCGCCTGAGCGCGCATGTCGCGGCGACGGGACGTGTTCTCGTCCATCCGTTCGACGACCCGCTGGTCATCGCGGGTCAGGGCACGCTCGCACTCGAGCTGCTCGAGGATGCGCCCGAGGTGGAGACGATCCTCGTCTCGGCCGGCGGCGGCGGCCTGTCCTCCGGGATCGCGGCGGCTGTCTTGGACCACGTGCGTGTGATTGTCGTCGAGCCGGAAGGATCGACTGCGGTCCATTCGGGGCTCGCAGCGGGTCGATCCGTGCCTGTCGTTCCCGATTCGATCGCCGATGGGCTGTCCGCGCCGTTCGCCGGCGAGACCGCGCTTGCAACACTCCGGACGTGCGGTGCGAAGAGCATCCTCGTGCCGGAGGAGGCGATCCACGAGGCCTTCCGCTGGCTCTACTCCCGCGCGAAACTGGCCTGTGAACCGGCCGCGGCCACAGCACTCGCACCGCTCCTGACCGGCCAGGTAGAGCCAAAAAACGTGGCCGTCGTCGTCTCGGGCGGCAACGTCTCGGCCCAAACCGCCTCTGCTATCCTGACTAGACGATGAAGGCTGAGATCCATCCCGATTACGTGCTCGCACACGTGCGCTGCTCCTGCGGCAACGAGTTCGTGACACGGTCGACCAAGTCGGAGCTCCATGTCGAGGTCTGCTCGGCGTGTCACCCGTTCTACACGGGTAAGCAGAAGCTCATGGACAGCGGTGGTCGGGTGGAGCGCTTCCAGCGCCGCCTCGAGAAAGCAGGAGTTTCGCAGAAGTAGCTGCGAAACTCCTACTTGGTGAGATCAGTAGTTCTTAGCGTTTCCCGCCTCTTGACGGGAAACGGTGCCACGATCGGGGGACAGGCCGTCCTCGAGGGCGTGATGATGCGGGCCCCCGGCAGCTGGGCCGTCGCCGTCAGACGACCCGACGGCGGGATCGAGCGGTTCGTCCAGGACATCGTGTCGCCGATGCAGAAGCGCCGCATCTGGCGTCTGCCGGTCATTCGCGGCGTGATGGCGCTCGGTGAGTCGCTGGCCATCGGGTTCCGTGCTCTAGCTATCTCCGCGAACGTCGCGACACGCGAGGAGAACGACGAGGGGGAGGTCGAGACCGAGATCGGGCGCGGCACGATCATCTTCTCGTTCGTGATCGCCATCGGTTTCGCGATCGCGCTCTTCAAGGTCGGGCCGGCGCTCCTCACCGACTGGATCGGGATCAAGGGGACGGGCTGGTTCGTGATCGTCGAGGGGCTGATCCGGGTCAGCATCCTCGTGGCGTACATCTCGCTCATCGGCCTTCTCCCCGATTTGAGGCGCGTTTTCCAGTATCACGCCGCCGAGCACACGGCGATCAACGCCCTGGAAGCCGGCAAGGAGCTGACACCGGAGAACGTGCAGAAGTGCAGTTTGATTCACCCACGTTGCGGAACAGCGTTTTTGCTCTGGGTCATGGTGATCGGCGTCTTCGTCTTCGCGCTCGTCGGCAGGCCGAACTGGTACTGGCTCGTGGCGAGTCGCATCCTGCTACTGCCGGTCATCGCCGGCCTCGCCTACGAGCTGATCCGCTTCGCCGGCAAGCACCCGCGCAGCCGCACCCTGCGCATCCTCCTCGCGCCGGGTCTCTGGCTCCAGCGCCTGACCACACGCCAGCCGTCTCTCGACCAGATCGAAGTCTCGATCCGCGCGTTGCGCGAGGTGCTCGACCGTGAGGATCGCGGTCGCCTCGACACCGGCCGG
>JBBQPW010000175.1:0-5460 GCA_038216845.1 Gaiellales bacterium
CCCCTTCCGTCGACGACACGCGTCAGCGGCATTGCGACTGCGACTCCGATAGCGAGTCCGCTGTAGACAAGGCCGATCGGAGCCGCCCGGCGGAAGCCGGCGCGCAGGAGCGATCCGACCCCGAGCAGTGGCGCGGTCAGCAGCCCTCCGAAGAGGTAGTAGACGCGGAAGGTCGCGTCGTGCCAGCCGCCGGCCGCGCCGGCCGCGAGTCCAGCCGACGCGGCCGCGTACGCGACAAGTGATGCTGCCCATGCCGTGAGCTCCGGCGATCGCTTGCTCCGGGCGCGGCGAACGAGGTCGGAGGCGAGCCGCAGCGAGACGAGCGCGGCGCTGAAGGCAAGGATCGTGTTCACTCGCGCGGAGCCTAGTCCCGCGCATCGACATCGCAGGCGCGCGGTGTAGGCTCAGGCGCCATGAGGCATCGTCTGCCGTTGGCGGTAGCGCTCGCCCTCCTCATCGGTCTCGGGGCTCTCACACCGCTCTCCGCGGCGCCGCCGTCGCTCCCGCAGCCGGCGGACTACGCAGCAGAGGCGTACAGCATCCTGCCGCCCGGCGAGAATGGCGGCCTCAGCTTCGACAGGAACACGAACGACCAGGCAAAGCTCTACGACGCCCTCACGCCGCTGCGCGGCAAAGTCACGCAAGCCGACATCAAGCGGCTGTTCAAGCCCGAGCCGCTCGGGCTCGGCAAGGAGAAGCCGAAGTCGATCGAGCGGCCTAAAGCGGGCCTGACGATCGCGCGCGACCGCTTCGGCGTGGCGCACGTCTTCGGCAAGACGCAGGCCGATGTTGCCTACGGCGCCGGCTGGGTGACCGCCGGGGATCGCGGGTTGCTCCTCGCGCTGATCCGCGGCCCTGCGCGCATCGCCGCGCTCGACGTCCCGGGGCTCGACCCGCTCAGGCTTGCGCTCTCCGGCAAGACGTTCGTCCCAAGCGCGGAGACGGAGGCGTTCCTCGCCAACCAGATCGACGCGCTCAACCAGAGCGTGCCTACCGGCCGCCGCATGGTCGCGGTCATCAACGCGTACGTGAAGGGCATCAATGGTTATTACCGGGCTAAAGGGATCCCAGTCGAGCCCTATACGGCAAACGACGTCATCGCCGCAGCCGCGCTCATCGCCGCGCGATTCGGCGCGAACGGCGGTCAGGAAGTGCCGAACAGCGAGTTCCTCTCTGCGCTGCAGACGTCGCTCGGCGCGGACAAGGGCCGAACGGTCTTCGAGGACCTGCGGGAGGCGAACGACCCCGAGGCGCCGGTCACTGCGCCAGGCAGCTTCCCGTATGAACTTCCGTCAAAGCCTGCCCCAGGCAGTGCCGTCATCGACGATGCCTCGTTCGTCGGCGCACCGCTCCAGCAGCCGGCGTTCGGCTCCAACGCGCTGCTGATCGGCGCGAAGCGGTCGACGACGGGTCATCCGCTCTTCGTTGCCGGTCCGCAGGTCGGCTACTTCTTCCCCGAGTTCTTCGCCGAGATGGATCTCGAAGGCGGCGGCTTCTCCACGCGCGGCGCGGTCTTCCCCGGCGTCCCGTTCGTCGTCATCGGGCGAGGTGCCGACTTTGCGTGGAGCGCGACCTCGTCGCAGGCCGACAACATCGACGTCTTCGCCGAGACGCTGTGCGGCGACGACGACCATCACTACCTCTTCCGCGGCCAGTGCCTCTCGATGCAACGGTTCAACGCGGGTACTCTCCGCGCGAACGGCCAGCCGGATCAGCCGGTCGCGTTCTATGAGACCGCGCACGGCCCGCTGCTCGGGTATGCCACCGTCGGCGGCGTGAAGGTCGGCATCTCGGCGATGCGGTCGACGCGTGGCCGTGAGCTGCTCTCCGCGCAGGGCTTCTACGACCTCGACACGGGCAAGGTGAGCTCGCCGAAGACGTTCGTCTCGGCGACGTCGAAGGTCGAGTTCTCGTTCAACTGGTTCTACGCCGACGACAAGGACATCGCCTACTTCTCGAGCGGCCGGCTGCCCGTTCGCGCGCCGGGAACCGATCCGGCGCTGCCGACGATCGGGAGCGGTCAGTTCGAATGGCAGGGCTTCCTGCGGACGAGCGAGCACCCGCAGGCCATCGACCCGCCGAGTGGGGTGCTCCTGAACTGGAACAACAAGCCTGCTGCCGACGTGGGCGCCGCCGACTCGAACCTGTCCTACGGCTCGATCCAACGGGTCGATCTTCTCACCCAGAAGATCGCGAAGCTGAAGAAACACACGCTGCCGAGCGTCGTCTCAGCGATGAACGAGTCGGCGACCCAGGATCTCCGCATCGTCCGTGTGTGGCCCGTCATCCGAGCTGTACTCGACTCGGGTCCTGAGGCCAACGCCACGCCGCTTGCGCAACAGTCTGCTGTTCTCCTCGACAGGTGGCTGACCGTGGGCGCGAGTCGAATCGATGCGAACGGAGACGGCAAGGTCGACGATCCGGGTGCCGCGATCATCGATTCAGCATTTCCGAAGCTCGCCGACGCGGTGCTTTCGCCGGTGCTCGGCCCGCTGACTGACCGGCTTGCGGCACAGCTCCAGGGGCGCAGCGACGACGCCAACGATGGCGGCTCGTCGTACATCACCGGCTGGTATGGCTACATCGCGAAGGATCTCAGGACGCTGCTCGGGCGTCCGGTTCGCGGGCCGTTCGCGACCCGCTTCTGCGGTGTGGGCGATCTCGGAACCTGCCGCGACGCGCTCTGGGCCGCGCTCGGCTCCGCGGTTGCGAATGTTGAGAAGACCCAGGGTGCCGACCCAACCCAGTGGCGCGCAGATGCGAACGCCGAGCGCGTCAAGTTCACGTCAGGCGTCCTCACGGACACGATGCGTTGGACGAACCGCCCGACGTTCCAGCAGGTCGTCACGTTCGCCGGGCACCGCAAGCGGAAGTAGACCCAGACCGCGCTAGCGGCATGAACACCATGGGTACCTCGGTACCCTCTGGGTGGTGCCGATGAAGAAACACCTCCTGACCCCAGGCCCGACGCCGGTGCCGCCAGAGGTGCTCGCAGCCACCGCGGCGCCGATGATCCACCACCGTGCGCCGGACTTCCAGACGCTGCTCGAGCGGACGATCCGTCGCCTCGAGGAGATCTTCAGAACCGCAAACGACGTGCTGCTGTTCACGGCGTCAGGGACGGGCGCGTTCGAGTCTGCGGTCGCGAACCTCATCTCCCCGGGCGACAAGGTCCTTGCTGTGTCCCACGGTGAGTTCGGTGAGCGGTGGGCGAAGATGGCCGCGGTCTACGGTGCTGATGTCCAGCCGCTCGCCTTCGGCTGGGGAGAGATTCCGCGGGCCGACCAGCTCGCACGCGCGTTGGACGAGGCCCCCGCCGACGTGGTGCTCCTCGTCCAGTCCGAGACCTCCACGGGTGTCGTCGCAGACATCGAGGCGCTCGCGACCGTGGCAAAGGCGGCTGGAGCTCTCGTCGTGGTCGATGCGGTTTCGAGCCTCGGTGCGGTGCCGCTCGAGACCGATGCGTGGGGTCTGGACGTCGTCGTCTCGGGCTCCCAGAAAGCCTTGATGTCGCCGCCCGGTCTTGCGTTCGTCTCGGTGTCGCCGGCAGCCTGGGAGCGGTGCGAGCAGGCGACCTCACCGCGCTTCTACTTCGACTGGCGGCGCTACCGAAAGTCGTTCGAGTCGCTCGGAACCCCGTTCACCCCGGCTGTTGCAACCGTCGCGGGTCTCGACGTTGCGCTCGGCATGATCCTCGATGCCGGTCTCGAGACGGCGTTCGCGCGCCATGCCGCGCTCGGGCGCGCCTGTCGCGAGGGTGCGAAGGGCATGGGTCTGGAGTTGTTCTCGCCGGATGACGAGAGCTCGGCCGTCGTCACCGCGATCCTGACGCCCGACGGCGCGAATGCGAAGGAGCTCGTGCTCGCGCTGCGCGACCGGTTCGGGATTACTGTCGCGGGTGGGCACGGCGAGGTGGCAACGAAGCTGTTCCGAATCGGTCACATCGGCTGGTTCGATGTCTTCGACATCGCGACGGCGCTCGCAGCGGTGGAGCTCGTCCTCACGGACATGGGCGCGCCGATCGCTCGCGGGGTTGCCGTCACGCGCGCACTCGAAGCCTACGAGGAAGCCGTGGCCACCCTGTGAAAGTGTTGATTCGCGAGTCGATCGCGGAGGGGGGCGTCGATCTCCTGCGGGCGAAGTTCGACGTGGACGTCGACGCGGAATCACCTCTCGAGGAGATCATCGGCGGCTACGACGCGATCATCATCCGCTCCGCGACGAAGCTCACCGCGGACGTGATCGCCAAGGCTGAGCGGCTGAAGGTGATCGGTCGGGCCGGGGTGGGTGTCGACAACGTCGACGTCGACGCGGCGACGCGGCGCGGCATCGTCGTCGCGAATGCGCCCGAAGCCACGGTCGTCTCCGCTGCCGAGCAGACGATCGGCCTCCTCGTGGCGCTCGCGCGCAACATCCCGCAGGCGCACGCCGCGCTGAAGCAGGGCCGGTGGGAGCGCAGCCGCTGGGGAGGAGTCGAGCTGGACGGGAAGACGCTCGGCGTGATCGGCTTCGGCAGGATCGGTCAGCAGGTCGCCCGGCGCGCGCTTGGTCTCGGGATGCGAGTCATCGCCTACGACCCGTTCGTCTCCGAGGCACGCTTCCGCGAGCTCGGCGTCGACCACGCGGTGACGCTCGACGACGTGCTGGGTGACGGCGACTTCATCACGCTGCATTCGCCGTTGACCGCGGAGACCACCGGCCTGATCGGGCGTGAGTCGATCGCGAAGATGCGCGACGGCGCCCGGCTCGTCAACGCAGCGCGCGGGGCGCTCGTCGACGAGGAGGCGCTCGCCGAGGCGATTCGCTCGGGCAAGCTCGCCGGCGCCGCGCTCGATGTCTTTTCCAGCGAGCCGTACGACGGGCCGCTCCTGGAGCTGGACGACATCGTCGTCACGCCGCACCTCGCCGCGTCGACCGACGAGGCACAGGACCGCGCCGGCGTGATTGTCGCCGAGCAGGTCGCAGCCGCGCTCGAAGGCGGTGCAGTGTCGACCGCGGTCAACATCCCAATCGTCGATGCGGCCGACTACGAGGTGCTCGGGCCGTTCGTTCCGCTCGCAGCGAAGCTCGGACGGCTGGCGGTCGAGCTCGCGGGTGGTCCGCCGAGGCGGATCGTCGTCGCCGCTCATGGCCCGCTGTCGGATCGCGACACACGCCTGCTCACGGTCGCCGCGCTCAACGGTGCGTTCCAGGGACGAGTCGATCAGACGGTGAACCTCGTGAACGCGCCACTGATAGCGCGCGAGCGAGGAATCGACGTCGTCGAGGAGCGGTTCCGGGCCTCCCGCGAGTACATGAACCTCGTCGAGGTGCGCGTCACGACCGCGAACGACGAGATCGCTGTCGCCGGGACGACGATCGGGCCGGAGCCGCGGCTGTTCCTCGCCGGCGCCCTCGGGTTCGCGATCGACATCGAGCTCGAACCGCGGCTCGTGTTCTTCCGCTACGACGACGTCCCGG
>JBBQPW010000176.1:0-5385 GCA_038216845.1 Gaiellales bacterium
GAAGCAGCCGCTCTTCATGTTCACGACGCAGGGCGGGGTGGAGATCGAGGAGGTCGCCGAGACGAATCCCGACGCGCTCGTCTACCTGCACCTCGACCCGCTCGAAGGCTTTCATCCGTGGCAGGCGCGACGGCTTGTCTATGGAGCGGGAGTCACGGATCCGAGCGAGCAGAAGCAGATCGCGGCGATCATCGGGAAGCTCTACGAGGTCTTCGTCGGCTGCGACGCGATGCTCTGCGAGATCAACCCGCTGATCGTTACGCCGGACGGCGAGGTGCGCGCGCTCGACTCGAAGTTCACAGTCGACGACAACGCGCTGTACCGGCATCCCGACATCGCGGAGATGCGCGACACGGCCGCGACCGACCCTCTGGAGGCGCTCGCACGCGAGAAGAACGTCACGTACGTGAAGCTCGACGGCGAGGTCGGCGTCCTCGGGAACGGCGCCGGTTTGTCCATGTCCACGGTGGACGTGGTCACGTTCGCCGGTGGCCGGCCGGCGAATTTCTGCGACCTGGGCGGTGGCGGCGATGCACAGGGTGTGGTCGACGCGCTTTCCGTGATCACGCGCGACCCGCAGGTGCGCTCGATCTTCTTCAACATCTTCGGCGGCATCACCCGCTGCGACGAGGTGGCGCGCGGGATCCTGCAGGCACTGGAGCAGATCGAGATCTCGGCGCCGATCGTCGTTCGGCTGGACGGGACGAACTCCGAGGAAGGTCGGCGAATCCTGATCGAGGCCGCGCCGCCCGGGCTGCACGTGGAACCGACGATGCTCGATGCGGCACGGCGCGCGGTGGAGCTGGCGGCGTGACGCAGTCACGGCGCGTTGAGGGGGCTCGGGGGAACCGGCAGGTTCCCCCGGCAGCAGGCGCCGCTGCCGCGCAGCGGCGTCAGCGCGCAGGGGGCCCGTGGGGGAAGCCGGGCTTCCCCCACGCACCGGAGCCGAAGGCGGAGGTGGCGGCATGACCGATGTGTGGTCGGAACGAGCCGTGCTGTACGTCGACTCCGACGCACACAAGGGCGGCGAGGATCTCGACGCGCTCGTCGAATGGGCCGCGGGCGTGCGGACGGCGCTCGATGTCGCGACCGGTGGCGGCCACGTCGCGCGACGGCTACGTGAGGCTGGCCTCGAGGTCGTAACCTGTGATCGCGCGCCGGGAATGCATCCCGACGTGATCTGCCCTGCGGAGCACCTGCCGTTTGCGAGCGGTAGCTTCGACGTCGTCGCCTGCCGGACGGCCGCTCACCATTTCGAGGACGTCTCCGCGTCGGTGGCCGAGATGGCGCGGGTGAGCGGCGACCGCGTGCTGCTCGTCGACACCATGTTCATGGGAGATGACATCGAGGAGGCCGAGGCGCTCCGCGATCCGTCGCATGTGCGCAATTACTCTGAGGACGAGTGGCGCGGGTTTATCGAAGGTGCCGGTCTCTCGGTTGAAGAAGTGCGGCTGTTCGAGCACTCCTTCGATCTGCAGGCATGGCTCGACCGGACCGCGTGCGTCGGAGACGACGCCGTGCGGGCGGTCGCGCTGCTCGGCTCACGTGTTGCCGGTGGCCGGCTGACGCTTTCGAAGATTGCAATCCGGGCGACCAAGCGCTGATGGCAATCATCGTCGACAAGGACACGCGTCTCGTCGTGCAGGGGCTGACCGGCTCCGAGGGCCGTTTTCACGGGCTGAGGAACCGCGCATACGGCACGCAGGTCGTTGCGGGCGTGACGCCGGGCAAGGGCGGGCAGGACGTGGAGGGTATCCCGATCTTCGACACGGTTGCCGATGCCGTCGCCCGCGAGGGCGCGAACACGGCGATAGTCTTCGTCCCTGCGCCGTTCGCCGCCGACGCGATCTACGAGGCAGTCGATGCGGGCATCGCGACCGTCATCTGCATCACCGAGGGGATACCCGCGCACGAGATGCTGCGCATCCACACCTACATCCGCCCGAAAGGTGTCACGATGCTGGGGCCGAACTGTCCCGGCGCGCTGTCGCCCGGCAAGGCGAATGTCGGGATCATCCCCGCCGAGATCTTCAGCGAGGGCTCGATCGGCCTCGTCTCGCGCTCGGGCACGCTGACCTACCAGATCGGTCACGAGCTGACGCAGCTCGGGCTCGGCAACTCGACGATTGTCGGCATCGGCGGCGACCCGGTCGTCGGCTCGTCGTTCATCGACGTGCTGAAGAAGTTCCGCGACGACCCGCAAACGGAATACGTCGTGCTGGTCGGTGAGATCGGCGGCGACGAGGAGGAGAAAGCGGCCGCGTTCATCGAGGCGGAGCTCGGGAAGCCGGCGGTCGCCTACATCGCGGGCTTCACGGCGCCGCCCGGGAAGACAATGGGCCACGCCGGCGCGATCATCTCCGGCTCGTCAGGGACGGCGCAGGGCAAGAAGGACGCCCTGGAAGCGCGAGGGATCCAAGTCGGCACGACGCCGACCGAGACGGCTCAGCTCGTCGCCGGGCTCGCCCGCCGCTGAGAGCGGCTTCGCGATCTGCGTGTGAAGTGGTGGTCGCGCGCGACATCTACGTGCGAAGACAGTCTTCGACGATCTGCCAGTATCGATCCAGGACGGAGAGCCGCCCGTCTATGTCGGGTACGACGGAGCCGAGAATGATCACGTTCTCGGTCAGACGACTATTCGGAGGCGGTCTTTTCCCCGAGATGTCGGCGAATATGCGATTCGCCTGTGGTGTTGAGGAATAGATGGTGATCGAGAACTGCTGGAGGGAGCGATGTCCATCTCCTCCAGGAGAAATGACCAGTTCGTGTGGTGTGAAGATGACCGCAATCGCCAGTGGGAGTCCTTTCCGAAGAGCTATCGCGCTGAGAGTGAACGGCCGCTTGTCGGTCGGCGCTGGCGGCGGTGTTGAGTATTCGGGACGACTCGTCAGACACTTGAGCGTCGGCTCGAGTCGGTAGCCACTCGAAGCCGTGTCGGACTTCGGCCCAGCGCACGCGCACAACGTGATGACGCCGATGGCGACAGTTGCGGTCGGCGCTTTCAAGAACACAACTACCACGTATAGCTGAATTCAGGAGGGTGCGCCGATCCTGACGGGCAAGCGTTGTATTCCAGTCTGATGCGCTAGGAGAATGAGAACGGGCGCAAGGCACACCCTGCCGTGGAGATCGTCTTGCAGTCACTCGCCCGAGGCGACGCTTGCGGCCGTGCCGTCGACGCAGCGCCACATCCGAGTCGGCGCGGTGCTGACCGAAACGGCTCAGTTGGTCGCCGAGTTCGCCCGCAGCTGAATCGGACCGGGGACGGACGGTCCGTCCCCGGTCCGGAGCTCAGACCGCTGGTCCCGGCACCCGCCGCGGCTGGCGCCCGGCAACGAGCCAGACGAGAATCGCGAGGGAGATGATCGGCGCGACGATCGTCCAGGCCAACAAGGCAGCTGGCACGATCGTGCCTAGCCCAACAGCGACGCGGCCACTGCGGACGCTCTGGTGCATGGCGACTAGGCCGCCCAGAATGAGGAGGCCGGCGACGAAGAGAGTTGCGGCCTGCGAGCGCTCTACGCTGCCATCGGCAGCCACCACTGCGATAGCCAGCGAGACACATGCGACTCCGAGCGCGCCCGTGAGGGCGGCCATTCCGTTGTTCTTCAGGCGTCCGATCATTGTTCCACCTCCGAGTTGTCGGGTTGTGCGGTGCCGGGCGCCGCGACCCTCGAGCCGCCGCCACGTGAGGTCGGCTGGGATCCCTGCTACGAGCCTCGTCACGATCTCGAGTGCGATCCCGGCCGGCCGACGTCCCTCGGTCGTACTCCAGTGCCGATGCTCCCAGAGATCCGAGTCGAGCTCGGCCTGCCGGGCCGTGCGAACGTCGGGCAGAAGCCCTCGCGTGTAGATGCGAGCCCACACGCGCGTGAGACCGGCCGCGAGCTCGGGCGCGGATCCGATCACGATGGTGCGAGTCCTCGGCGACCCTGGATCGCCGGTGATCGCCGGGTCGGATCCGACGCCGAGAGCGCTTGGGCGCCTAGTCCGGTGACGTGGTAAAGCCGGCGACGGGGGCGGCCCTCGGTGGCGGCGACCTCCGGATCCTCCCAGCGGCTCTCGAGGAGCCCTGCTCGCTGCATCCGCCGGAGCGCCTTGTAGAGCGTGCCGTGTGCGGTCAGCGTGCGGGCCTCCGCGCGCTCGGCAATCTCCTTTGCTACCGCGAAACCGTGGAATTCCTCGTCGCCGCGCCGACGGAGGTCGATCGCGGTCTCGAGGATCATGGCCTCGAGCGGGAGGAGTGTGCCCGGCTTACGTCTCACGGGGCAATCATAGGCAGATATCTTCCTATTAGTCAAGAGTGCGATATCGACCGCCGGGTTACGCCGACGAGTACCTTGCATCTCGGTGAAAGGGACTATATCTTCCCATTCGTGGGAGAGACCGTGACCGGACCGGCTCGATCACGGTCCGAGGACGCGAAATATGTTGCCTGGCTGATCCTGCTTGCGGTCGGCATCGGGGCGCTGGTCGGCGGTCTCATCGGAGGCGTCGGCGGGCGGATCGTGATGCTGATCCTTCGCCTCGGCTCGAACGGGAGCGTGCGCGGTCTCGACACGGACGACGGCTTCGAGATCGGCCAATTCACGTCTGCGACGATCTTTCTTCTCACCGTTACGGCCGGCCTTGGTGGTGCGACAGGAGTTGTTTACCTCGCCGTGCGAAACGGGTTGCCGCGCCGCGGCCGCGCTGCGGTAGTCGGTGTCTTTGTCGCGGTTGTCTCAGGTGCGAGTACCTTGGATCCTTACAGTCTTGACTTCACGATTCTCGATCCTAAGCCTTTCGCGGTCGCGAGCTTCGTCCTCCTCCCGGGCACGGCGACGTTCGTCATCGCCGTCGCAATCGAGCATCTCCTGAGCGTCGAGCCCTGGTCGCGGCGTGGACTGACGATCCTGCTCGGGCTGGCGTCGCTGCCACTCGTGCCCGTGGGTCCGCTGTTGGTGCTGGCAGGCGCTGTCGCCTTCGCTCTTCGGCGGGTTCCGAAGTTGGCCGCGCCGGCACGTCGCCTCGCGATTGTCGCCGTTCCCGTCGCGGTGGTCGCACTTGCGGGGTGGTCGGCCGTCGAGTTGTGGCGCGACCTCAACGCAATCCTCTAGTGCCGGGCCCCGTTGGGATAGCGCGTAGTCTCGAGGGGTGGACGTCACGAGCCGCGGCGAGCTGGAGCCCTTCGTGACGAAGGACGGGTCGGAGATTCGTGAGTACCTCCACACGCAAGTACAGTCGCTTGCGGAGGCGACTCTTGCCCCTGGCCAGTCGACGCAGCGTCACCACCACCGGCTGAGCGAGGAGATCTACCTCCTCGTCGCAGGCGGCGGCACTATGGAGCTCGACGGCGAGGAGCGCGAGGTTCGTGCCGACGACGCGATTCTCATCCCGGCCGGT
>JBBQPW010000177.1:0-5382 GCA_038216845.1 Gaiellales bacterium
GCAACAACATCCGCAACAGTCATCCTTGCCTCTTCGGCCATCGTGGTGCTCCTCTCATCGATTCGTGGTTGAACCGACGAGTCTGGAACCCCGGTGGCCGAACTACCTACGCTCGGCTGCCGTGGGCACCGTTACACCACTTCTACCGACGTGACCGTCAATCCCAGTGGGCAAGCCGTTTTTGTGCGCCTCAGCGGGCGTGCTGAGTCTCCCGAGGCGCGCTCGATCCGTGCTCGAAGCTCGCTGCCGGGCCGGGGCTGAGCCTGCGCTCTACTGGCTAGGCCCACGCCTCGATGTCTTCCTCGACTGGATCTGGATGGGGGGTAAAGGGTGGGGTCGAGGCCCGTCGCTCCCGCCTTCTGGAGACCCTGAGGTGTCCGTCGTCCTGTGACGCTTCGTGAGACGGTCGTGCGGAGCGAGAGCTCCATGTCGGTGGCAGCCAGTCCGAGTTTCCCAAAGTCATCTGGTCGTCCCGCACACCGGGGGCCCAGCCGCGGATCGTGAGCTGTCACGTCGGATCAGGTGGGTGACCGGACAGCCGTGGTCAGGACGCCTTGCGGTTGCGAGGTCGCTTCGGTTGGTCTACAACCGTTACTTCCATGTAACACGCGTTGAGCATCGGAGGAGCCGGCAGTGGGATCGAGCGCAACCTGGGGATTGCTGGCGGCGACGTTCACAGCCTCGTTCGTCGAATTCGTCGAAGCGTTGACGATCGTGCTGGCAATGGGTGTGACGCGGAGCTGGCGCTCGGCTCTCTGGGGAACCGCACTGGCGATCGTCGCGCTCGCCGGGTTCACCGCAATAGCGGGCTACACGCTCGTCAACTGGCTTCCACGGTCGGCACTCCAGCTGGGAATCGGGACGCTGCTCCTTATCTTCGGGCTCCAGTGGCTGCGGAAGGCGATCCTGCGCTCGTCGGGCCTGAAGGCGCTCCACGACGAGAGGAGGAATTCAAGAAGCAGGGCGAGGCTGCAAGGCTCGCCGGCAACGAGACGCGTTTCGGGCTCGACTGGTTCTCGTTCGTCGTCTCCTTCAAAGGCGTCCTCCTCGAAGGCGTCGAAGTCGTCTTCATCGTGATTACGTTCGGACTCAACGCGCACAACGTGCCTTTGGCCGCTGGGGGCGCGGCCGCATCGGGCGCAATCGTCCTCACGGTCGGCGCGATCGCACATCGTCCCCTCACGCAAGTACCCGAGAACACGCTCAAGTATCTCGTCGGACTGCTCCTCGCGAGCTTTGGCACCTTCTGGGCGGTCGAGGGGCTCGGCGTCTTTCAGTCGGGCGGCGACAGCCTCGCCTGGCCCGGTGACAACTGGTCGATCCTCGTTCTGCTCGCAGTCTGGTTCCTGCTCTCTCGGCTCCTGATCCTGGTCGTCCCGGCGATCGCCGGCGCGGGCGGGGTAGGCGTCCCGCAGGTGCTGGAGGAGGCTCCATGAAGATCGTACGAGGGTTCGGACGGTTCTGGTGGGACTTCCTGGTGGGCGACGACTGGACGAATGGCTGGCTCCCGTCCTGGGCGCCGCGCTCGTTCTCGCTTTCGTCCTCAGCCTCGCCATCGACGTTCGACGCAGCTGAAGCACGGCGTTTGAGCGCGCCCACGAGCTTCCCGATCATCGACGACGGTGCCATCCCGCACGATCTCGCGCGCGAGGCGCGGCGCGCGGTCTCCTCGTGCCCGCGGCTCGCGCTCTTCCTCGAGCAACGCGCGGACGCCGAAACCGCCGGTCGAATGACCTAGGCTTTCGCGGCCGAGGCGTGGGGCGCGGGACCGCTGGAGACAGCTGGCGGCCCCCGACTACCATGAGCTGCCGATGAGCACCGCTGCAACGGTCGGATCCGGTGGGCGGACGCTGCTGATCCGCGGGACCGCCTACCCGGTCTTCCTGCCGACGTTCCGCGATCCGCGGTTGCATCTTGCCGCGGCGATCGTGTCGCTGCAGGTGCTCGGGCAGGCGGCGTTCCGCTTCGAGCTGTCAATCGCCCAGATTCTCGCCGCGCTCGGAACCTGCGCGCTGCTCGAGTTCTCGATCGCGCTCTGGCGCCACCACGTGATCATGTGGCCCGCGAGCGCGCTCCTGACCGGGAACGGCGTGGCGTTCGTCCTCCGCGTCCCGGGCACGCAGCACGGCGACTGGTGGAGCCTCAACGGCTGGTGGATCTACGTCGGAACGGCCGCCGTAGCATTGCTCTCGAAGCACGTCATCCGCTTCCGCGGCCGCCACATCTTCAACCCCTCGAACATCGGGCTCGTTCTCTGCTTCCTCATCCTCGGCAAGGATCGCGCCAATCCGCTCGACTTCTGGTGGGCGCGGATGTCGTTCTGGCTCGCGCTCGCGCTCGTGATCATCGTCGCCGGCGGGCTACTGATCCTCTCCCGCCTGAAGCTGCTCGCGATCGCGATCGGCTTCTGGCTCTCCTTCGCGGCCGGCATCGGCGTGCTCGCGCTGACCGACCACGCGATGACGGCCCGCTGGCACTTCGGGCCGATCACCGGCGCCTACTTCTGGTGGGTGCTGATCACATCGCCGGAGGTTCTCGTCTTCCTCTTCTTCATGATCACTGACCCGAAGACGATCCCGGAGGGGGCGCGGGCGCGTCGCCTCTACGCAGTCGCGGTCGGCTTGCTCGCAGCGCTGCTGATCGCGCCGCAGACGACGGAGTTCGCGAGCAAGGTCGCGCTGCTCGGCGCACTCGCGATCGTCTGCGCAGTGCACCCGTTCCTGACCGCGTTCGGCGTCCGGGCTTGGGCTGCGGCACGATGGAACAGACTCGGCACGCGGCGCCCTCTCGTCCTGGCAGCGGCGGCGGCCGGGGTTGCGGTCCTCGGCGGCTCGATCGCCCTTGCCGGCATACCCGCCCGCCTCGATGCGACGCCTGTCCTCAAGCCGACGAAGGTGAACCACCTTCCCGTCGTCACCGTGCTGCCGTCGAAAGGGGTCGAGTCGCAGCTCACGCGACCGACTGCTCTGCAGATCGCCCGCAACCTCGTCGCCGACCTTCAGATCGAGGCCGAGGCGTTGAGTCGCCGCAACGCAACGCGCGCGGCCGCAGGTGCCTCGGGCGTGCGTCTAGCCGGCTTGCAACAGCGGCTTCGCGACAGTGCCGGGAAGCCGATCGGCGTAGCGACCTACGACATCGAGACGATGAGCGTCCACCTCGAAGCCGGAGAGGGCCAAGGGCCACCGCGCGCTGTAGCAGCCCTCAAGGGGTCGGTGCAGTTCGCGATCTACGATCCGTCGACCTTTGCCGCCACGCAGGTCGCTCACAAGTCGCGGTTCACGCAGACGTTCGAGCTCACACTGGCGGGAACCCGCTACCTCATCTCGCGCTCTCGTCGCGCCAGCAGTACGGAGCTCGACACGCCGACGGTCGGCGCCGCTACTGCAAGTGCGCCGCCGCCGGCCAACGCCGCGACGAGCCGCGCGGTCGCAACCGGTTTTGCCGGTGTCAAGCTGAGGAACGTCGCGCAGCAGGTGGGTCTCGACTTCCGGCAGGGCGCGTTCCGCTTCGGCGTAACGCCGGACACCCAGGCGATGATGGGCGGCGGCGTCTGCTGGCTCGACTACGACAACGACGGCTGGCTCGATCTCTTCGTCGTCAACTCCTACTCCGACGCGAACATCCCCGACTGGCAGCAGCGCGGAGGTCTGCCCGAGAGCGCGCTCTTCCGCAACGACCACGGCAGGTTCACGAACGTGAGCAGCGCCTCCGGCGCGGGTGTTCGGGTCAAGGGAACTGGGTGCGTTGCGGCCGATTTCAACGGCGACGGCTTCACCGATCTCTACGTCGTGACGGCGGTCGACGACAAGCTCCTGTGGAACAACGGCAACGGGACGTTTACCGAAGGTGCGCGTGCGGCCGGGGTCGTCTCGTTCGGCTGGCACTCGAGTGCCGCCGTCGCAGACGTGAACGGAGACGGCCGCCCCGACCTGTTCGTGGCCGGGTACACCGAGGTGAACGCTCCCACTCCAGGCTCCAGCGCCGGTTTCCCGACGAACCACCTGGGCGTGCGCGACCTCCTCTTCCTGAACAAGGGCAACGGTGCGCACGGTCGCGCGAGGTTCCGCGAAGTCGGAGTGCGGGCTGGCCTCGAGTCATCCCACTTCGAGCACGGCCTCGGTGCGGTCTTCACAGACGTGAACCGTGACGGCCGTCCCGACCTCTACGTCGCGAATGACGCGGATCCGAACCGGCTCTACCTCAACGAGCCGGCTAAGGACGGACTCGGGTTCCGGTTCGTCGAGCGTGGCCAGAAGGACGGCGTGGCCGATGCGAACGCCGGGATGGGCGTCGCGGCCGCGGACTACAACGGCGACGGGCTCCCCGACCTGTTCGTCAGCAACTCGCGCCAGCAGTCGCACGGGATCTTCCGCAGCCGATCGCCCGGGGCCGTGGGTCCGGCGTACGCCGACGCGCGATCCGACTTCAGCGCGGCGTTCGGCTCGAGCTTCGCCGGCTGGGGCACGTCCTGGGTCGATCTCAACCGCGACGGCAACCTCGACCTAGTGCTGGCAAACGGCGACATCCCGATCACGAATCTGGCGAAGGACGGGCGCCCTGTCCAGGTGCTCGAGAACCTCACCGGCCAGGGCTTCGCCGAGCAGTTCGCCGACGCGAGCAAGCTACCCGGCCTTCTCGACATCCCTGCGCTCAACGGCCGAGGTCTCGCCGCAGCCGACTTCAACAACGACGGTAACGTCGATCTCGCGGTCAACTCGATCGGCGGCCCGCTGGTGCTCCTGCAGAACACAAATGGATCAGGGCACTGGCTCGAGGTGGCGCTGAGCGGCTTCCATCCGAATGCCGTCATCACCGCGGTGCTCTCGGACGGCCGCAAGCTCGTGCGCGAGCTCCAGACCGGCAGCAGCTACCTGTCGTCCGAGGATCCGCGCGCGTTCTTCGGCCTCGGTGCGGCGACCACCGTGAAGACGCTCATCGTGCGGCTGCCGTCTGGGCAGGAGACACGCCGCTCCAATGTCTCCGGCGACCGGATCGTCGTCGTCAACCCGTAGGACGCACAGCGTTCTCACAGCCTCGATGCGTACTCTGACCCGATGAGACCGACCACAGGCTCCGACACTCCGATCAGCCGTCGCAGCGCGATCGCCCGGCTCGGCGGGCTCGTACTCGCCGCCGTCACTGCCGCCGGCTGGAAGCTCGGCGCGCCGCGTGCTGCTGGTGCAGAAACCGTCTCGTGCCTGCTCACCCCCGAGCAGACCGAGGGCCCGTATTACATCGCGAACGAGAAGGTCCGGCGCGACATCACCGAGCGCAGGCCGGGCACACCGCTTGCGCTACGGCTGAAGGTCGTCGACGCCTCGACCTGCCGGCCGCTCAAGGGAGCGATGGTCGAGGTCTGGCATTGCGACGCGGGAGGTCTCT
>JBBQPW010000178.1:0-5364 GCA_038216845.1 Gaiellales bacterium
CGTGCACCAGATCCAGCACGCGATCCGCATCTTCATCGAGCATTTCGAAGACTTCGGCTTCGGCGCGCTCGCGATCGGTGTCGGCTGCCACCTCCTCAAGACCCTCTGCACGAGCCGCGCCTGGCAAAACGTGATCGTCGCGGCTTATCCGGGCGAACGGGTGCGCTGGCGCTCGATCTACGCGGCCTACGTCTCGGGCGTCGGCGTCAACTCGATCCTGCCGGCCCGCTCCGGCGACGTCCTTCGGCTCTACCTGACCCGGCGGGCGGTCCCGGCTGCGACCTACACGACACTCACGGCCACCTACGCCGTGATGTCGGTGTTCGACTCGCTGATGGCGCTCTCTCTGTTCGGCTACGCACTCACGCTCGGCGTGCTTCCGGGCCTGCACGTTCTACCGAGCCTGCCGGAGTGGGATTTCGGCTGGTTGCTCAACCACCCGCGGCTTCCCGAGACGCTCGGCGTGCTGCTCGCGATCGTCCTTGTCGTGCTCTTCGTCTGGGTGCGTCGACACGTTCGCGCCTTCAAGGCGCGCGTCCGGCAGGCGTTCACCGTGATGCGGACGCCACGCGTGTACCTCCGCCGGGTCGTTCTCTGGCAAGCATGCGACTGGGCTTTGCGCTTCGTCACGGTGTGGTTCTTCCTACGTGCGTTCGGCGTGCCTGACACCGTGCGCAACGTCCTACTCGTCGTGGTGACGTCGAGCCTCTCCACGCTCGCGCCGGTAACGCCGGGCGGGATCGGCACCGAGCAGGCGCTCCTCGTCTACGTCTTCGGCACAACCGTCACGAGAACGCGCCTGCTGGCGTTCAGCGTCGGCATGAAGGTGACGCTCACCGTCGTCAACCTGGTCCTCGGCTTCGCGGCGATCTTCCTCGTACTGCGGACGTTCCGCTACCGCCGGCACATCGAACAACCGGAGACGCCGCAACCAGGCGTGAGCAGCTAAACGCCGCCAGCGCGGTGGAGCTGGGCGTAGATCGCCCTGGCGACTTTCGCGGGCAGGCCGGGGACGCCCTCGAGCTCCTCCTGCGTGGCGGCCAGGAACCGTTCGGCGGAGCCGAAGTGCTGCAGGATGGCGCGGCGTCGCGCCGGCCCGACGCCGGTCAGTGTGTCGAAGATCGACTCGAACGCCCTCGTGTCGCGTCGCCGACGGTGATGCCCGATCGCAAAGCGATGCGCCTCGTCGCGGATCCGTTGCAGTAGCTGCAGGCCGGCATCGTGCGAGTCGAGTCGGATCGCCTCGGCACGACCGGGCACGAAGATCTCCTCCTCCCGTTTCGCGAGGGAGATCACCGCCACCCTCGGCGCGCCGCCGCTGGCAGAGATCGCCTCGAGCGCGGCTGCCAGCTGCCCCTTGCCGCCGTCGATGACGACGAGGTTGGGCCCGGTGCCGAAGCTCTCGTCGGACGATGACGCATCGCGCAGCCGTACGAAGCGGCGCTCGACGACCTGCGCGATCGCCGCGAAGTCGTCCTGGCCTTCCTGGCCGCGAACCGTGAACGACCTGTAGTGCGCCCGCTTCGGCTGGGCGTCGACGAACACCGCCATCGACCCGACGATCTCGCGGCCCTGGAGATTCGAGATGTCGAAGCACTCGATGCGCAATGGCAGGCTCTCGAGATTGAGCGTCTCGCGCAACTGCTCGAGAGCCTCGACCCGCCGTAGCCTCCGCTGCTCCGAGCGTGAGGCGTCGGCCGCGAGCGCGAGATGGGCGTTCTCGTCGGCCAGCTGGGCCAGCCGCCGCTTCTCGCCGCGCACGGGCACACGTACCTCCACCTTCGACCCGCGCAGATCGGAGAGGAACCGGGCCAAGGCATCCGTCTCACCCGCCCCCCCGGGCAGGAGGATCTCCGGGGGAATGCTCGGCGCGCCGCCGTAGTACTCGAGGCAGAACGACTCCAGGATCGTCGCCTGATCCTGCCCAGCGACGTTCTCGAGGTGGAAGGCGTAACGGTCGATCAACCGGCCGTCACGAAGTGGGAACACCTGCACTGCCGCACGATCGGACTCGATCGCGATTCCGATCACGTCGACAGAGCCGACCGCCTTCTTGTCCGCTCCTTGTCGCTGCGCGAGGTTCTCGATCGCGAACAGCCGGTTGCGGTAGCGCGCCGCATCCTCGAACCGCTCCTCCGTCGAGGCCTCGCGCATCTGCCGCTCGAGCTCGCGCACAATCGGCCGTGTCTCGCCTCCGAGGAACTGGATCACGCCGTCGATCAGCGCCCGGTAGTCGTCCTTCGAGATCGCCTGGATGCACGGCGCGGTGCAGCGCTCGATGTGGAAGTCGAGACACGGGATTCCCGAATGACGGCCGGGTTTCGGTCCTTCGCACGGCCGGAACTGGAAGACGCGGTTGAGAACATCGAGCGTCTCGCGCACCTTCTTCGCGTTCGCATACGGCCCGAAGTAGACGGTTCCCCGTCGGTGCCGCTCCCGCGTGAACATGACGCGCGGGTACTCGTCGGCCACTGTCACCGCGATGTACGGGAACGACTTGTCGTCCCGCAGCCGCACGTTGAAAGGTGGTCGGTGGCGCTTCACGAGATTCTGTTCCAGGTGTAGGGCCTCCGCCTCGCTCTGCGTGACGATCACCTCGAGACGCACGATCCGCTCCACGAGCCGGGCGATCCCGACGCGGGAATCGCCGCCCGCGAAGTACGAGCGCACCCGCGGCCGCAGCGACTTCGCCTTCCCCACATAGAGGACGTCGTCGGCTGCGTCCCGAAAGAGGTAGACCCCGGGACCGCGCGGGAGGCTCGCCAAATCCTTACGAATCGGCGCGTCTTCCTTTGCAAAACCCTCCTCCACCATGGCTAGCGTATCCAGCAGATGACAGCTCGCTTCATCGGCACAGGTGCGGCTCTCGCCGCCGTGATCGCAACGCTCGCAGCCGCGCCCGCAGCTCACACCGGCGGCCCACAGATGACGATCGGCGCAGCCGAGGACATCGTCCGGCAGGGCGATCCAGCGGTCGCGCGGCAGAAGATGGCGCAGCTCGCCGCGGCCGGCATGCGCGCCGTCAGGGTGACGTCGTTGTGGATCCCGCCCTCGACCGCCCCGACACCCGGCGAGGTTGCGACGCTCACCAACGTCGCGAACGCCGCGCAGGTGTACGGCGTCACGATGTACGTCTCGATCTTCGCCGCCGGCTCGAAGACGACGCCACTCGGCCCGGATGCGATCTCCCGGTTCTCGCAGTATGCGGCGTCGCTCGTCCGGCAGGTGCCTGCTCTCCACAACGTGATAGTCGGCAACGAGCCGAACCTCAACCGCTTCTGGTTGCCCCAGTTCAACCCGGACGGGACCGACGCCGCTGTCCCCGCGTATCTCGCCCTTCTTGCGCCGACGTACGACGCGATCAAGGCTGCAAACCCGGGCGTGACCGTCTTTGGCGGAGCGCTCGCGCCTCGCGGAGTCGACAAGCCGAACACCGGCCGCGACACCCACTCGCCGACGGCGTTCATCCAGGATCTCGGCGTCGCCTATCGCGCGAGCGGGCGCCAGGCACCGATCATGGACGCGTTCGCCTTCCACCCGTACGGCGAAGCCTCGAACGTCTCGCCGGACTTCGCCCACCCGAAGTCGACCGCCATCGGCCTCGCCGACTACGACAAGCTCGTCGGCCTGCTTGCCACAGCGTTCGACGGGACCGCGCAGGCCGGCTCGTCCCTCCCGATCCTCTACGACGAGTACGGCGTCGAGTCGACTCCGCCGGCGGGCAAGGTGTCGCTCTACACCGGGACCGAGCCGGCGACGACAAAACCTGTCGACGAGACGACGCAGGCTGCTACCTACACCCGCGCCCTCGGCCTCGCGTTCTGCCAGCCGAACGTCGTCGGCATGCTTCTCTTCCATTCGCAGGACGAGGCCGCGCTCGCAAGTTGGCAGTCGGGCGTCTACTACGCGGACGGAACGCCGAAGTCGAGCTACGCCGCGATCCGGGACGCCATCCAGAGAGCCCGCGGCGGCTCGCTCGCCCGGTGCGACGGGCTGGCGCTCGACGTGACGCCATCGGTGCTCAGGTTTCCAAGGGGACCTGGGCTGAGGACCGGAAAGGCGGTCGTCGTCGTTTCGTGCCCACTCGACTGTGCGATCTCGCTCGCGCTCGTCCGTTCGGACGGGAAGAAGGTCTGGGCACGCAAGGTCTACGCCCTCGCTGGCGTCACTACGCGGATTCCGCTCGGAAAGCTGCGACCAGCGGCCGGCCGCTACGCATTCAGCGCGTCCGTCGAGCATGCCGTGAACCCCGGGACACCCAGCGTGCGTCAGGGCCCGACGTTCGCAATCCGGTAGCGGAGGCCATGCGCGTACGATTCGGTGCGTGAGCTACGAACGGATCGAAGGCGCGCAGGTCGGGCAGTACGTCTCGTACCGTTTCTTCCGCATCGACCGAGCGTGGCGACAGCTACCCGAGGAGGAACGCGCGGCCGGTAAAGCCGTCTTCGCCGACGTCGTCGAAGCGTGGACCGAACGCATGGAAGGCCTCCGCGCCTACACCACGACTGGCGTGCGACCGGAGACCGACTTCTTCCTCTGGCAGATCACGGAGCGCTACGACGACCTGCTCGAGCTTGGAGCCGAGCTGAACTCGACGCCGCTTGCTGCCTGGCTCGACACGCCGCACTCGTATCTCGCGACGACGAAGCCCTCCGTGTACACGGACAAGAAGCGGATTCGCCAGGGCCGGGTGATCCCGCGCGACGCGCCCTACCTCGTTGTCTACCCGTTCGTGAAGGTACGCCCCTGGTTCTTCCTGACGTTCGAGGAGCGCGCCGCCGCGATGCGCGAGCACGCCGAGGTGGGCGCCAAGTTCGTCACGGTGACGAACCACACGACGTATTCGGTCGGGATCGACGACCAGGAGTTCATGCCCGCATTCGAGTGCGAGGAGCCGGCCGACTTCATGCACCTGATGCTGACGCTTCGCGAGACCGAAGCATCACGGTGGACCGAGCGCGACACACCGATCTTCGTTGGCAAGCGCGTCGAAATCCGCCAAGCGCTCGACGCCCTCGACGGAGCCCGCGCCTCTGTCGAGGCGTAAGAGCGGCTAGACGTACCGGTGCTCGTCGCGCCAGACGCGCCAACCTGCGTACGCACACGCGGCTAGCACCACGATGGCAACCGCCGACTCCGGCCCGTTGTGGCTGAGGCCGATGAGCATCCCGACGTCGAGGACAGCCAACGCGATCGCGGAGTAGAAGATGCGCCTCGTACGTCCGGCCCAGGTCTCGATGTCGCTCCGCCGCTCGCGCCACACGAGGAAGAGGAAGAACGCCACGGCGAGGAAGAACGCAATCCGCAACAACCCGCCGACGGTGGCGAGGACCGGCTCGAGCGACAGGGCCACGATCACTGCAG
>JBBQPW010000179.1:0-5362 GCA_038216845.1 Gaiellales bacterium
CACGCCGGTACGCAGACGAATGGACGCGTCCCATCCAACCGACACCGACCAGACCGATGCCGACCGGCCGCGCCACGTCCTACAGCCGGAACTCGCCGCGCGCCACGATGACGGCGCAGCCGCCGACCTCGACCCGGTCGATCAAGCCGTCGCCGCCCTCTGCACGCGCGTACAGCGTCGATGGCCTACCGATCTCGGCACCCTGCGAGATCTCGATCTCGTCACCCCAACCGATCAGGCCGTGGCGAGCGAGATGGCAGGCGAGCGGTCCCGCCGCCGATCCCGTCGCAGGGTCTTCGTCTACTCCGGCCGCCGGGCCGAACATGCGTGTCTTCCAGCTCGCGCCCGACCCGGCGAAGCAGCTGACTCCCGTGCCGCCCAGCTCCGCGAGCGCAGGTAGGTTCGGACGCAAAGAAACGACGGCCTCCTCCGACGGAAGCGCGACGAAGACATGGACGGCCCCGTTGTCGTAGCGCTCGACTGGCAACTCTGCTTGCGTGATGCCCAGAGCAGCGAACAGCGGCGCAGTGTCGTCGAACACCTCGATGGTCGGCACGGGCTGGGTCATGCGCCCGAAGACGATCCGACCGCTGGCATCTCGCTCGAGCACGACGGGGACGATCCCGCGAAGGGTCTCGAGCTCGATGACGCCGAGCTGCATCGGCGCAGCCAGGACGAATGCCGTCCCGAGGGTCGGATGACCGGCGAACGGCAGCTCGGCCCTCGGCGTGAAAATCCGAATCCGCACGTGGCCACCCGCCTCGGGTGGGAACACGAAGACCGTCTCGCTGAAGCCGATCTCGAGGGCGAGTGGCTGCAGCCGCTCCTCGGGAATCTCACGCGCATCGGTGAAGACGGCCAACTGATTCCCGGCCAACGGCGTGTCGGTGAAGACATCCGTGAAGACGTAACGGAACGACGGCACAGACGGGTTATATCCGGCGGTCGGGCTCGACCCACTTCGCGTGGTGTTTCCGCGCCCAGTCCTCGCGCACGTCGCCGCGGGTGATGCCTCGCAACGCATGCCGCGTCGTCGGGTGGATCACCGCGAGGTAGAGATGCCCGACGACCAGCACCACCGACGCGAACATCAGCGCGTCGTGCACCGTCACAGCGCCGTCGAGCCGGTAGGCCGTGTTCCGCTCGCCGAGCCACAGGAAAAAGCCGGAGACGGCAAACAGGACGGCGAACGCAACGGTGAAGATCACGTTCAGCTTCTGACCCGCATTGAATCGCCCCTGCGGCGCCCTACCGCCGCCAAGCCAGCGACGGTCGTCGCGGTCGAGGGTCTCGACTTCGCGCCAGGCCTCTCGTAGCGCCCGGCGGTTCCCGACGACGAAGATCGCCACGAGGGCAACCGCCCAGGCGACCCCCGTCCAGATGTGGATGTTCTTGACGAGATCGCGCCGATTGATCCATGTCGACAAGCGCGGCACGTAGAGAACGAGGCCGCTCGCAAGGAGCCCGAAGAACGCGGTCGCGTGCGTCCAGTGGACAACCCGCTCCGTCACCGTGAAGCGTCGGACGTACCCAGACCGCGTTTGCTCAGGCACTGGAGCCATGTCCGTTCGACCGTCCGACCCAGGCGTTTGCGTCGTACCCGTGGTGCTCCCAGTAGCCGGCCTCCGGATGTGGCAGAAGATCGATCTTCGTGACCCACTTGACGTTCTTGTAGCCGTACATCTCGGGGATCACGAGACGGAGCGGCGCTCCGTGTGGCCGCGACAGAGGGCCGCCGTCCATTCCGTAGGCGAGCATCACGTCCGAGAGGAGCGCCTGGTCGAGCGTCAGCGAGTCGTTGTATTCCGGCTCTGCTGAGACGAAACGGATCGCCGTCGCGCTCTCGTGAGGCTTCACGACGTCGAGGAGATCCTTGATCCTGACTCCCGTCCAGCGGACGTTGCTCACCGACCACCCGGTCACGCAGTGGAAGTCCGAAACCTGATCGGCGCGTTTCAGTGAGCGCAGATCCGCCAACGTGAAGCTCCGAGGCGACCCGACCAAACCCCCGACGGCCAGCCGGTAGGAAGCCGGCGGCAGATTGGGTAGCCCATTCCCGATCGTGTAGATGCGCCAGCCTCCGGTCGGGACGACGGCCTGAAGCTGCTGCGGCACCACGCGCCCGAGGAAGTCCTGGACGTTCCTGCCGTAGAAGAGCCCCGCGGCGCCGGCCCCGAGAAGCCCGAGGAAACCGGCGCGGCCGATGAGACGATCGTTCATCTGATCTCAGTCGTCCACCATACGAGGGATAGCAAGGTTCGGGCCTCCTGATTCTCGACGGCGCACCACGCCGCCTATGCAACCGTTCTAGACGGCAGGTCTTACATCAGCCTTACGGGCGGGTTAGCGGACCATTATCGGGTGGCCCGTCCGTATCCTCCTGCGGGTGCGCATCTACGTCTGTCGCCACGCCCAGGCCGCTCCAGGTGAGCCCGACGAGATGCGACCACTCACACTCGACGGCGAAGCCCAGGCGTTTCGCCTCGGCGAACTGCTCGCTACCGCCGATCCTGTGCCGACCGTCGTGGTCTCGAGCCCGTTGCTGCGTGCCCGCCAGACCGCGGCTTTCGTGGCCCGCGCGACCGGTGCCGAGCTGCGGGTGGACGGGCGACTCTCCCCCGGCGCCGGAGTCGCCGAGCTGCGAAGTGTCGTCGCGGAGTTGGACGGGTTGGCGGCGACCGTCGGCCACCAGCCGGACTGCTCGGAGATCGCCCTGGCCCTCACGGGGCGCGATCCCGGCTTCCCGCCCGCCGGTGTCGCGACGATCGAGCTCGACTCATGAGCGCGATCGAGGTTCGCGATCTCCGCAAGGCGTACGACGGTGTGGAGGCAGTTCGTGGGATCAGCTTCACGGTCGAGAGGGGCGAGGTTTTCGGCCTGCTGGGGCCGAACGGCGCGGGGAAGACGACGACCGTCGAGATCCTGGAGGGCTACCGGTCGCGTGACGCGGGAGACGTGACCGTGCTCGACCACGATCCGCAACGGCCCGGCCGAGAGTTCCGCGAGCGGATCGGCGTAGTGCTGCAGCAGTCCGAGATCTGGCCGAACCTCACCGTGCGCGAGGTGCATCTCGCCTTCGCCGGCTACTACGCAAGCCCGCGCGACGCCGACGAGGTGATCGAGATCGTCGGCCTCGGCGAGAAGTCACGCGCGCGGGTGAAGACGCTCTCTGGCGGCCAGAAGCGTCGTCTCGACTTCGGCATCTCGCTGATTGGCGATCCCGATCTCGTGTTCCTCGACGAGCCGACGACTGGCTTCGACCCGGCGGCGCGACGGTCGGCGTGGGAGATGATCCGCTCGCTCCGTGATCTCGGCAAGACGATCGTGCTCACCACCCACTACCTCGACGAGGCGCAGAACCTTGCCGACCGCGTCGCGGTCATCCAGCGCGGCGTGATCATCCGGACCGGGACGCCCGCGGAGCTGATCGGCGACTCGCTGACAACCGAGATCCGGTACCGGTCGGGTGGGGAGGACGTCGTCGTCGAGACCGAGACACCCACCGTCGTGTTGGCGGAGCTCACAGCCCGCGCTGTCGCCGACGGTACCGAGCTCGAAGGTCTCGAGGTGCGGCGGCCGACGCTCGAAGACGTCTACCTCGACCTCGTCGACGAGCCGGCCGCCGAGGCCGACTCGTAGTGCGCCAGGCCGTTCAGATGTTCGTTCATCAACTCCGGATCGAGCAGAAGGTTTTCTGGCGCAACCGCGAGTCGGCGATCTTCATCTTCATCTTCCCGCTCATGCTCCTGCTGCTGCTCGGCTCCGTCTACTCCGGCACGATCAAAATTGGGCACACGGAGTACAAGGCCGCGAACGTCCTGCTCGCCGGGATGATCGGCTACGGCGTTGCGAATACCGCGTTCTCGGGGCTCGCGATCTCGCTTGTCGTCCGGCGCGAGTCCGGGATCCTGAAGCGGCTCCGCTCGACGCCGCTGCCGCCGGCCACGTATCTCGCGTCGGTGTTGACATCGACGCTCGCGGTCTTCGTGCTGCAGACCGTGGCGCTGTTCGCGATCGGGCGGACACTCTTCGGCACGCCGCTGCCCGGCCATTTCCCATCGCTGATCCTGGCGCTTCTGTTGGGCGCCGCGTCGTTTGCCGGCCTCGGGCTCGCTGCCGCGGCGCTGATCCGCTCGGACGAAGGCGCGTCGGCGATCGTGACCGTGATCGTGCTGCCGATGGCCTTCCTCTCGGGCTCGTTCGGCTCGACGCATCGCTACCCGGGCTTTCTCCGGGGGATCGGCGACGTCCTGCCGCTGAAGCACTACCTCGACATCGTCCAGGGCATCTACCTCGCCGGCGACGAGATCTGGAGCAAGCCGGCCGCGGTCGGCATAGTCGCCGCGTGGGGAGTCGGCGGCATCGCGGTTGCGGCGAGATACTTCGGCTGGGAGCCGCGGGAGCGCTGACGTCGCCACTTCGAGCCGGACCGCGAGATGTAAGACCTCCGTAACGTCCCACCCTGATACTGGTGGGCGTGAAACGGAGGTTCGTCGCTGTCCTGGTCGGCACTTCGGTGGCACTCGTCCTCGCCACGATCGCCAGCGCAGCGGTCGTTGCTCGCGGGACGTTCGTCTCGATCGGTGGCGAGCCCGCCGCCGGCAACGTCACGCTCGTCGCACTCCCTAACGGGAGTCGGTTCCTCCGTTTCACGAAGAGCGCCATCGGGCCCGGCCCGGCGCTGCACATCTACCTAGTCGCAGGCAACGTGAACGCGAGCTCCGACGTGAAAGTGTTCAAGGATCTCGGCCGACTCAAGGCGACGACAGGATCCCAGTCCTACGCAATCCCGCGGGGCCTCGACACGAGGCGTTTCCGAACTGTGGTCGTCTGGTGCGCCGAGTTCAAGGTCGCCTTCGGCAGAGCATTGCTCAAACCGGTCAATCAGTAAGTCGCTCTAACCGGTGTTCCGGAGGCCCGCGGCGATGCCGGCGATCGAGCGCAGGAGCGGTCGGAGCGCCGCCTCATCGCCGGCCCGATGGGCGGCGATCAGCTCGACCTGAATCGCGTTCATCGGGTCGACGTACGGGTTCCGCAGCTCGATCGATCGTTGCACGAGCGGCTGGCGATCAAGGAGCTTCGTCGCCTCGACGACGACTCCTCAGGCCGGCGTGAGCCGCGCCGCACGCGGCGCGCGAGCGCGCGGATGCGTTCTTCGAGTTCGAGGAACTCCGGCCCTTCTTGCTCGACGAGCACGCGCCCGAGCACATCACCGAGGAGCCGCACGTTCGCGCGCAACGCTCGCTCTCCACCCCCGGCAGCCACCACCACCCCATGGTGCAGGTCAGCGCAGCCACAAGCCGCAACACCGGGCTGCCCGGACGGGTGAGAATGGCGACGTGCGGATCAAGGCAGCGGTTCT
>JBBQPW010000180.1:0-5332 GCA_038216845.1 Gaiellales bacterium
CCCTGTGACTGCTCGCCGAGAGCGGCCAGATTGATGTCGTTCTCCAGCGCCACCGGCATCTCGAGACGCTCGCCGAGCTCTCGCCTGAGCTCGCGGCCCTCGAGGCCGGTGAAATGCGTCAGGTTGACGGCGACTGCGCTAGCACACGGCCCGATCGCGGCTCTCGCGGCGGCGGTCGCACACGCGAAAGGGCTCGATCCCGACCACCCGGCCGGGCGCAGCAAGGTTACGCTGGCGCTATGAGACGTCACGCGATCCAACCCGAGGGCCTGGCGACGCCGAAAGCGCCTTATTCCCCTGTGGTCATCAGCGGCGACCACGTGTTCACGGCGGGCCAGGTCGGCTTCGACGGCAGAGGTGAGATCGTGCCCGGAAGGGTTGCGGAGCAGACGCGGCAGGCTCTGGAAAACGTACGCATCTGCCTGCGAGCGGCAAGCTGTGAGCTTGCCGATGTCGTGAAGGTAACGGCTTTCCTGGCCGACCTCGGCGAGTTTCCGGCCTACAACGACGTCTACCGCGAGTTTTTCGACAAGCCGTATCCGGCGCGGACGACCGTGCAAGCCGGGCTCCCGGCGGGGGTGTTGCTTGAAGTCGAGGCGGTCGCTCGGAAACAGGAATGAGCACCGGAAGGTTCGCAGTCCCCCAAGTACGCTGCCTCGCCGAGGAGCTCGGGGGAGACGGCATCCGCGTCAACACCGTCAACCCTGACGCGATTTTCGAAGGCTCGACGATCTGGGACTCCGCATGGCGCGAGGAGCGCGCGCGCGCCTACGGGATTCCCGACGAGCAGCTCGAGGAGCATTACCGCGCGCGCACGACCCTGAAGGTCAACGTCTTCCCGGGCGAGCTCGCGGAAGCGGTTCTGTACTTCGCCTCGCCGACGCGCGCGGCGAAGAGCGCGAGCAACGTCCTCAACGTCGACGGCGGCGTCGCGCCCTCGTACCCGCGGTAGCTTCGTGCGGGTCGGTCTCTTTGTCACGTGTCTCGGCGACACGCTCTTCCCGGAGGCGCCGCAGGCCGTAGTGCGCGTCCTGGAGCGACTCGGGCACGAGGTCGAGTTCCCGAGCGAGCAGACCTGCTGCGGCCAGCTCCATGCCAACAGCGGTTACCACAATGAAGCCGCAGCGCTCGCGCAGCGCTTCGAGGGGATCTTCGAGGACTTCGACGCGGTGGTGTCGCCGTCGTCATCGTGTGTCGGGATGATCCGCGAGTATCGCCCGGCGTTGGCTTCACACGTCTTCGAGTTCTCGGAGTTTCTCGTGAACCGCCTCGGCGTGGAGGATGTCGGCGCTTCCTTCCCGCACCGCGTCACGTATCACCCGACGTGCCACTCGCTGCGGGTGGCGAAGGTGGGCGACGCGCCGCTGCGCCTGCTGCGCGCTGTTCGTGGGCTCGAGCTCGTCGAGCTGCCGGAGGCAACCGAGTGCTGCGGCTTCGGAGGGACGTTCGCGGTCAAGAACGCGGAAACGTCCACCGCAATGCTCGCAGACAAATGCGAGGCAGTCATCTCGACGGGCGCCGAGGTCTGTACCGCCGTCGACAACTCGTGCCTGATGCAGATCGGGGGAGGGCTCGCGCGCCGCCAGGGCGGCGTCCGCACGATGCACCTCGCGGAGATCCTCGCGTCGTGACGTCGTTTCCCGAGGCCGCGCGGATCGCGCTCGGCGACAGCCAGTTGCGCCACAACCTCCGCAACGCGACGACGACGATCCGCGACAAGCGTGCGCGTGTGGTTGCCGAGGTCCTGGACTGGGAGGAGCTCCGCGACGCGGGTCGCGCGATCAAGGCGGATGTCATGCACCGGCTCGACGAGTACCTGCTCCAGTTCGAGGCCTCGGTGCAGGCGGCCGGCGGGCATGTGCATTGGGCGCGGGATGCGGCCGAGGCAAATGCAGTCGTCCTGGACGTCGCCCGCTCGCACGGCGCATCCGAGGTCGTGAAGGTGAAGTCGCTGACCAGCGACGAGATCGGGCTGAACGACGCGCTCGCGGCGGGCGGCGTCCAGGCGATCGAGACAGACTTTGCGGAGCTAATCCTGCAGCTCGACGGGGACTGGTCGTCGCACATCCTGGTGCCGGCCATTCACCGCAACCGCACGGAGATCCGCGATCTCTTCCTGCGCACGATCGCCGAACCGCCGCTCTCCGACGAGCCCGGCGAGCTTGCGGAGATCGCGCGCGTGTACCTGCGCGAGAAGTTCCTCTCGGCGAAAGTCGGCGTGAGTGGTGCGAATTTCGGCGTGGCGGACACCGGCACCGTTGTCGTGGTCGAGTCGGAAGGGAACGGGCGCATGTGCACCACGCTTCCACCCGCGCTCGTGACCGTCGTGGGGATCGAGAAGCTCGTCCCGACGTTCGCCGACCTCGAGGTGTTCCTCCAACTCTTGCCGCGCTCGTCCACCGGCGAACGTATGAACCCCTACACGTCGCTCTGGACGGGCGTGACGGAGGGCGACGGGCCGCAGGAGTTCCACGTCGTGCTGCTGGACAACGGCCGGACACGCGTCCTCTCCGACGAGATCGGCCGCCAGGCGCTGCACTGCATTCGCTGCAGCGCGTGCCTCAACGTCTGTCCCGTCTACTCGCGGACGGGCGGCCACGCGTACGGCTCCGTCTATCCCGGCCCGATCGGGGCGATCCTCACACCACAACTGATCGGCGTCGAGAACGCGAAGTCCCTGCCCTACGCGTCGAGCCTCTGCGGTGCCTGCTACGAGGTGTGCCCGGTCAAGATCGACATTCCGGCCGTCCTGCTGCACCTGCGGGCGGAGGTCGTCAAGAAGGAGGCGGCGACGCCAGAGCGCACGGTCATGCGCGGCATCGCACGCGTCTTCGGCAACACGCGCCGCTACGAGCGTGCGCAGCGACTTGCGCGTTTCGTGCAGCGCCCTGCGCGCCGTCTCCCAGGCCCGCTCGCGACCTGGACGCGCACCCGCGAGTTGAAGCCGCTTCCCAAGGAGACCTTCCGCGAGTGGTGGAGCCGTGAGCGCGGCTCGTGAGGCGATCCTCGCCGCGGTTCGCGAGGCGACCTGCGGTGGCACAGCGCCGGAGCCTGTGGTGCGCAGCTATCGCCGCGACGGCGAGCGGTCGCCCGGCGATCGTGTCGATCTCCTGGTCGATCGCCTGGCCGATTACCGTGCGGCGGTGCGCCGCGTCCTTCCGACGCAACTGCGCGGGGCCATCGACGAGCTGGCGGTGGGGCGGATCGCCATCCCACCGGCGCTGCCACCCGAGTTGCGGCCATCCGGTGCGGTCGAAGATCACGGCTTGACGCCGCGGGAGCTCGACGCGCTCGACGGCGTGCTCACCGGCTGCACGGTTGCGATCGCGGAGACGGGCACGCTTGTCCTCTCCGGTGGCGCGTCGGAAGGCCGGCGCGCGCTGACACTCGTGCCGGACCTGCACGTCTGCGTCGTCTATGCCGGACAAGTCGTCGAGACAGTGCCTGAGGCTTTTGACGCGTTGCGTGCTGCGACGACGCGTCCACTCACGTTCGT
Source organism: Gaiellales bacterium (assembly GCA_038216845.1). GTDB lineage: Bacteria > Actinomycetota > Thermoleophilia > Gaiellales > Gaiellaceae > Gaiella. The sequence goes on from JBBQPW010000180.1 coordinate 3,497, forward strand.
GTCGGGGCCGTCCGCGACCTCCGACATCGAGCTGAAGCGGGTAGAGGGCGTACACGGGCCGCGCCAATTGGTCGTGCTGATCGTCGAGGAGGGAGAGTGAAGATGGCCGATCGTGTCGGTTCGTGCTCGAAATGAAGCCGGATCGAATCGACGAGTACGTCGCCGCCCATGACGTGTGGCCGGAGATGCTCGATGCGATCAAGGCGGCAGGCATCCGCAACTACACGATCTTCCTCGCCGGTACGCGCGTCTTCGGGTAGTTCGAGACCGACGACCGCGAAGCGACCGAGCGCGCTCTCGCCGAGCAGCCCGTCAGTGCGCGCTGGCAGGACCGAATGGCGGACTACCTCATGAACCGCGTCAATGACGCCGGACGGATGCCGCTCGAAGAGGTCTTCCGGCTCGACTGAAGTTCGGCGAGGCTCGCGCGACCTCGCTAAGCCATTCCGCGAACTCGGAACCCGCTCGGTGCGCTCTAGGCAGCAAGGGTTAGGTGCGGAAGGGCCAGGGGTACATGTCTGGGTCTGCGGCGATGGCGGTTGCCCCGGGTGGGGTGAGGAAGAACTCCTCGCTGAGCTTGGCCCGATCCTTGGAGGGGTCGAGAACCGCTGCCTTCGACCTGACAAACCCGCGCTTGACAGCCTGCTGCAGCACCTTCTCGTCGAGGCCGCGAAGCGCGGCCTTCAACTCCTCGCGCGTCCTTGGGCCGTCTTCGAGTTGCTTCAGGACGTCGAGTAGCGATGCGGCCACGTTAGGAGCGGACCGCGTGGATGGTGCCCTTGATCACGTGGCTGCCGGTGGGGGCGGCGTCGAAACGGTCTACGACACACGAGATTCCGTCGGCGAGTTGGATGATGTCCCCACGGTGGGGAAGCACGAGAGACTTGAACATGCTCCCCCGAGTGTTCTCCTCGGAGTCCAGCACGACCCAGAACACGCTCGGTTGCACCACGCTTCGATAATCGGCGGCCCACCCGGGTTCGGACACCCCCATGTGGGCTGCGCGCGGCGCAACGCCACACGGCGGCTTGAATCGTTTGGCGCAAATTGGGGGCATGAGCCGGAAGCCGCTCGAGGCATAAATCCCGCATGGTTCCTAGTGGAGCCAAGCGGACTGAACCACTGGCACCAGCGATCCGGAAGCTCTGGGCCGTGGGCGGCCCAGGGATCTTGCGCAGCAAGAGTAGAACTAAACGGGGCACTTTCGAACCCTCGAGTAGTACTTGAGATCTGGGAGCTTTTGAACTGAAACTCCAGCTGTTACTAACCAGGCGAGCAAATAGCCGACGATGGTGATAGTGTTGTGGCGTGTGTGGGGATGCTCGTTCGTGGTCGCAGGCTGAGCAGGAGCGGGTGCGTCGCCTGGCGGTCGCGGCGGTGGTCGAGCAGGGTATGAGCGTCGCCGTGGCGGGACGCGTGTTCGGGGTAACGAGGCAGACGGTGTCGGGCTGGGTGAACGGTTTTCGCCGGCGGGGCGAGCCGGCGCTTGTGGCGGGTCGGCGGGGCCGGCGGGCCGGGGAGCAGCAGGCGTTGCCGCCCTGGATGCAGGGACAGCTGGCGCAGACGATCCGAGGTCACAACCCCGATCAGCTGCGCTTGCCGTTTGCCCTCTGGACGCGCGAGGCCGTGCGCGAGCTGATCCGCAGCCGCTACGGGATCGAGCTGGCGCTGACGACGGTCGGCCAGTACTTGAAGCGGTGGGGGTTCACGCCGCAGAAGCCGGTGCAGCGAGCGTTCGAGCAGAACCCGGTCGCAGTCTCCCGCTGGCTGGAGTGCGAGTACCCGGCGATCGAGGCGCGGGCAAAGCGGGAAGGCGCCCGGATCCTTTGGGCCGAC
>JBBQPW010000181.1:0-5291 GCA_038216845.1 Gaiellales bacterium
TGACCCTCCTGAGCTTCGGCATCACCTGGGGGGCGATGGCGTCGATCCTGCTCGTCGGTCGCCGCGGCGGAGCTCCTCGCGTCCAGGTCGGAGGTGCGCGGTAGTGGTGCTCCGTTCCGAAACTACCGAGTGGCAATGTACTTTCGGAACGGAGCACTGATGGCCCACGTCGAGCTGCAGGAGCTGAGGAGGTCGTTCGGGGACTTCGAGGCGCTCAAGGGGATCAACGTCTCGCTCGAGAAGGGCGAGTTCCTCTCGCTGCTCGGGCCGTCCGGCTGTGGCAAGACGACGGCGCTCCGGCTTGTGGCCGGTTTCGACCGGCCGACATCGGGGCAGGTGGTTGTCGACGGCAAGGACATCTCCAACGTGCCGCCCAACCGGCGCGACATGGGGATGGTCTTCCAGGCGTACAGCCTCTTCCCGAACATGACGGCCGAGAAGAACGTCGAGTTCGGTCTCAAGGTGCGGAAGCAACCGCGGGCCGATCGGCAGAAGCGCGTCGCCGAGCTGATCGAGCTCGTCGGTCTCAGCCACGCCGCGAAACGCTATCCACATCAACTCTCGGGCGGCATGCAGCAGCGAGTGGCACTCGCCCGCTCGCTCGCCATCGAGCCGAAAGTGCTACTCCTCGACGAACCGCTCTCCGCGCTCGACGCGAAGGTCCGAGTGCAGCTGCGCGAGGAGATCCGCCGCATCCAACTCGAGCTCGGGATCACGACGATCTACGTCACGCACGACCAGGAGGAGGCGCTCTCGATCTCCGATCATGTCGCCGTCCTGTACCAGGGCCGGATCGAGCAGGTGGGAACCCCGAGCGAGATGTACGGCTCACCGGCGACGCCGTTCGTGGCGGAGTTCATCGGCACGATGAACCGGCTCACTTCCACGGTCGCGACCGATGGTTGGGTCGACTATGGCGGCACGAGAGTTCGCGTCGACGCCGCGGCAGGACGCCCGCCGGGCGAGCGTGTCCTCATGCTCGTCCGACCCGAAACGGTTGTGGTCGACCCGGCGGCGGAGGGGGCTGCTCCCGAAGGTGTGCTCGCGGGCGCAGTGGTTTCGCGGACGTTCCTCGGCTCGGTGACTCGGATCAAGCTCGATACCGGCGCGGGTGAGATGACCGCCGACGTTCCGACTACGCGATCGGGTGAGCTTGCGATCGGGATGCGTGTTCACGCGCGCTTCCCGGCCGACAGCGCGCGGCTGCTCAGCCTGAAGGACGCCGATGCCGAGCAATTGTCCGTAGCGCTAGATCCGGACGATCAGTGAACAGGCCGTCGACGCCGAGCAGCTCGAGCTCCCGGATGCGCGCGGGCTCGTTCACGGTGTAGACGGTCGTCGCGAGGCCGAGCGCGCTGGCCTTCGCGATTCCTCGGGGTCTGACGCGTGGATCGTGGAAGCCGACGCCCCAAGCGTACTTGGCTGCAGTGGCGATCGAGACCCCGTAGCCGACGTGCTGCAGGAGCCGCAGCTCTGGTCTGCGGCGCCGCGTCTCGAGGAGCGCAGGTCTGCTGAACGAGATCACGACGGCATCGAGAGGAAGGAGCGAGAGCGTTCGCTCGACGATGTCGTGGCGCCGGTAGAGGTGCGGGCTCTTGAACTCGGCCATTACCCCGATCCGGTCGGTGGTCAGGTCGAGCACGTCCGCGAGCGTCGGAATCCCGACCTCTCGAAGCTCGGCGAGCGGTCGTCTGCGGAGCGGACCGGTGAGCGGTGTCAGGCGATCGAGCCCTACATCATGGAAGACGACGAGCGCGCCGTCGCTCGCCGCCTGGACGTCGAACTCGACGAAGTCGGCGCCGACCTCGATCGCCCGCTCGAACGCCGGGAGGGTGTTCTCCGGTTCGTCCCACGACGCGCCGCGGTGCGCGATCACCCAGGTCATGCGAGCACTTCCCCGAGCCAGCGTTTGGCTTCGCGGACGAGGACGGCGTTCGTTACCGGCGTGTAGTAGGCGAGGGCGTTCAGCACCTGAGAGAGCACCCAGCCGCGGGCTCTCGTCCACGTCGCTTCGTCGACCGAGAGCGCCGTTCGGAAGACGTCACGTTCGCTTGCGGGCAGGAGCTTCCAGGCTGCCATGACGTCGCATGCTGGGTCACCCACGGCGAGACATCCGAAGTCGATGACGCCGCTGAGACGTCCGTCGCGCGAGAGCAGGTTCCGCGGATCGAGATCCCCGTGGATCCAGACGGAAGGGCCGCGCCAGACCGGTGCTGCGAGGGCTTCCTCCCAGAGAGCGGTGACTGCGTCGACGTCGAGCTTGTCTTGCAACGCGGCGATCGCTGCTCGCATCGGCGCGTCACGCGGTGCCAGTGGTCCGGCGCGCCCTCCTGGCGCCGGCCCGCCAACCGGATCGATCCGCTGGAGAGCGGCGATGAGCGCCGCCAGATCGGTCGCTATTCGGTGCGCGTCGGTTACGCGGTCGGGGGTTGCGGTTTCGCCTTCGAGCCACCGGCACACCGACCAACGCCACGGGTAGTCCTCGCCAGGTTCGCCCAATGCCAGTGGGAGAGGAACTGCGAGCGGAAGATGTGGAGCGAGCCTTGGCAGCCACTCGTGCTCACGATCCGGCTGGCCGGCCGCCCAATGAATGCGGGGGAGTCGCACAGCCATGTCCTCGCCGAGTCGGTAGATCGCGTTGTCCGTTCCGGCGGGTACGACCGGCTGGAGCGGGAGATCGGCCCACTGGGGAAACTGCGTGGCGAGCAACCGACGGACGAGAGCCGCGTCGACATCCAGCTCGTCGACGTGCACCTTCACATCAAGAGGCGTTCGAGCAGGGGAACGTCGATCCGCTCGACGATCTCGTCGGCCTCGGCGAGGCGTGCCGCCGGCAGCGTGCCGAGAACTGCGAAGCAGCGTAGGCCTGCCGCCTTCGCCGACGCGACGCCTGCCTCGGTGTCCTCGAAGGCAATGACCTCGGCGGGTCGCAGGCCGCCGAGCTGCGAGAGCGCGAGCAGGTAGCCGTCGGGCTCAGGCTTCCCATTCACGACGTCGTCGGCGGTGACGACCGCGTCGAAGAACTCCGTCAGCTCGGCTGCGACGAGCACCGGCTCGATCTCCGCCCGGAACGCGCCCGAGACGATCGCCACCGGCCCACGTTTCGCGGCGTAGCAGACTGCGTCGCGGATCGACGCGGGCACGGTTGAGCCGTCCGCGGCGGCGATGTAGCGTGAGATCCGCGCCGCGACGAGGGCTTCGAGCGTGGCGCCGTCGGCATCGAGCCAGCCGCTGATGATCGCTTCCTCGCTCTTGCCGGCGAGTTGCGAGAAGTAGTCCTCGGCGGTCAGCGGCCGGCCGTGGGCCGCGAACAGCTCCTGGTAGATCGCGAGCAGGACAGGCTCGTCGTGGGAGAGCGTCCCGTTGAAGTCGAAGATGACTGCGCGCGTCAGGGACATCCGCGCCGGAAGCGTACTGTCTGCCAGTGCCGCTCCTCGCCATCGTGTTCGCGCTCGCGGCGGCTGTGCTCCACGCGTTCTGGAACCTCTTGCTCGCGCGGGCGCGAGACGTCGAGTGCGCGACTGCGGTGGCGCTCATCGCGGCCGTCGCGGTGTTTGCCCCGGTGACCGCTCTGACGTTGCGAATCGACTCGCGCGCCTGGCCGTTCATCGCGGTGACGTCGATGCTGCAGCTCGTCTATTTCGCGTTGCTTGCGACCGCGTATAGGGGCTCGGAGCTTTCGGTGGTCTACCCGCTGGCGCGCGGGCTCGCGCCCGTGATCGTTCTCGCGGTGGGCGCGCTGGTGCTGGCGGAGGCGACGTCGGCCATGCAGATCGTCGGCGTCTGCCTCGTCGCCGTTGGGGTGCTGGTCGTGCGCGGCTTCCGCCGCCCAACCGGGTCGAGCGGAGTCGGCGTTGGGATCGCGATCGCAGCAACGATCGCCTCGTACACGTTGCTCGACAAGCGCGGAATCCAGTACGCGGCGCCGATCACGTACCTCGAGCTGAGCATGATCCCCGCCACGATCGGCTACGCCGGGGCCATCCTGGTCGTGCGCGGGCGGTCGCTTATCGTCGCGGCAGTCAACTCGGCCTCGATCGCTGCGGGCCTGGCGTCGTTCGGCGCGTACGCGTTTGTGCTCGCCGCGCTCGAACGCGCGTCGGCCGCGTCGGTTGCCGCGGTCCGGGAGACGAGCATCGTGATCGCGACTGCGCTCGCCGCGCCGGTGCTGAAGGAGCGTGTCGGCGCTGGTCGATTAGCTGGCGCTGTTGCTGTCGCCGCCGGGGTCGCGCTCATAGCGGGATAGCATCGCGCACGTGGACTACGACTTCGTCATCGTCGGCGGCGGCTCGGCCGGTTGCGCGCTCGCGAACCGGCTCAGCGCAGATCCATCGAACCGTGTTCTCGTGTTGGAGGCCGGGCGGCCGGACTACCCGTGGGACGTCTTCATCCACATGCCGTCCGCGCTCGCGTTCCCCATCGGCAGCAAGTTCTACGACTGGCGCTACACGTCGGAGCCCGAGCCGTTCATGGGCGGCCGGCAGATCTACCATGCGCGCGGGAAGGTGCTCGGCGGCTCGTCGTCGATCAACGGGATGATCTTCCAGCGCGGCAACCCGCTCGACTTCGAGCGGTGGGCCACCGACGCCGAGATGGAGACCTGGGACTACGCCCACTGCCTGCCGTACTTCAAGCGCATGGAGACGTGCCTCGCGGCGGCGGATGACGACCCGTACCGCGGCCGCTCGGGGCCGCTCGTCCTGGAGCGCGGGCCGGTCACGAACCCGCTGTTCGGCGCCTTCTTCGATGCGGTACAGGAGGCCGGCTACGCGCTGACCGACGACGTGAACGGCTACCGGCAGGAGGGTTTCGCCGCGTTCGACCGCAACATTCGGCGCGGCCGGCGGTTGAGTGCAGCGCGCGCGTACGTGCACCCGGTGCTTAGTCGACCGAACCTCGAGGTCAAGACCCGCGCGTTCGTGACGCGGGTCGTGTTCGAAGGGAGCCGCGCTGTTGGCGTCGAGTACTCGACCGGTCGCGGCGATGCGCATGTCGCGCGTGCGGGCGAGGTGGTCTTGTGCGGCGGCGCGATCAACTCGCCGCAGGTCCTGCAGCTCTCCGGTGTCGGGAACGCGGCCGAGCTGGCGGCACTCGGCGTCGATGTCGTGCACGACCTTCCGGGCGTCGGCGAGAACCTGCAAGACCATCTGGAGGTCTACATCCAGCACGGCTCGAAGCAGCCCGTCTCGGTGGCGCCTGCGATGAAGTGGCGCAACCGGCCGTGGGTCGGGTTCCGCTGGCTGTTCTTCCGCTCAGGTCCGGGCGCGACGAACCATTTCGAGGGCGGTGGC
>JBBQPW010000182.1:0-5201 GCA_038216845.1 Gaiellales bacterium
CACCGCACGTCGGGCGGCGACACTCGACGTCGCCCGGTCCTTGGTCTTCACCTGGGGCGGCGTCGCCCGCCTCGGCGTCGCGCTCCGCGCCGGCGTGCCCGCTGTCCTTGGTCTGGCCATTGTTCTCCTCCTTGAAAACACGAAAGCCCCAGACGCCAAGGGCGTCTGAGGCTACGTCGCCTCCGAACTGACCGGCGCACGATAGCACTCTCGACTGTCACGGGACAGTCGAGGGACAGTCACCCGCACGTTCGCGTGCCGACAATCGAACGTGATTCGCCCGCCCGCGCGGCCCTCGGGTTAGGCTGGCCGACTGACCGTGCCATCTCCGAGCGTCGCTGCCGATCCGACCGCCCTTCGAGCCTGTTGGCACCCGATTTCGTTTTCCACCACGGTCGCCGCAGGGCCAGTCGCGGCCGATCTTCTCGGCGAGCGATTGGTCGTCTGGCGCGACAGCACCGGCGCGGCCAACGTCCATTCCGATCTCTGCATCCACCGAGGCACGGCGCTGTCGCTCGGGCGCGTCGAAGGTGACGAGCTGATCTGTCCCTATCACGCCTGGCGCTACGAGAAGGGCGGCGCCTGCGTCGCCATCCCGCAACTCGCCGATCCGACAAAGGTGCCGGCGAAAGCACGAATCCAGCGCTTCCAGAGCCAGGAGCGATACGGCCTCGTGTGGGTGGCGCTCGACGAGCCGCGGTGGGATCTGCCGGCTCTACCCGAGCTGGAGTCCGACGGCTGGGAGCTCGTTCCCTGCGGCCCGTACACGTGGCGGGCCGACTCGTCGCGTCAGGTGGAGAACTTCACCGATTTCGGGCACTTTCCGTGGATCCATCCGGGGCTACTGGGCGATCCGGAGCGTCCGGTCGTTCCCGAGCACACCGTTCGCACCGAGGAGCACGTCCTCCATTACGAGATCGTCCGCCCGGAGGCACCGAACAGCGACGGGTTCCCGATCTTCGCCAACGAGGAGCGCGACGCGCCGCTCAGACGAAGCCGCTACGAGCTGCACCTTCCGTACACGATCGCGCTACGCGTGGGTTGGGGCGGGGAGAAGGGGATGGTCTACCTCTTTGCGTCACAACCGGCAGGCCCGGAGCGGTCCGTCGGCTACGTCATGATCGGACGCAACTACAACCTCGACCAGCCGGCCACGGTTCTGCAGGACTTCGAGGACGTGATCTTCGGCCAGGACCAGGTCGTAGTGGAGTCACAACGACCGGAGATCGTCCCGTTCGACCTCGCCGACGAGCTCCACCTCAAGTTCGACGCCGTCGCCGTGGCGTACCGCCGCGCAATGCGCGGCCAGGGGCTGGTTGCTGCAGGTTGACGGCCTGCGATTCACTTGACTAGACTTAGCTAAGTCATGCAGGTGAACGTGCACGAGGCGAAGACGCACCTCTCGCGCCTCCTCGAGCGGGTCGAGGCCGGCGAGGAGGTTGTGATCGCGCGAGCCGGCAAGCCGGTCGCGCGCCTGGTGGCCGCGGAAGCTCCGAAGCCGCGGCGCGAGCTCGGCTTCTGGGAAGGAAAGCTCTGGCTCGCGGACGACTGGGACAGCGAGGAGACCAACCGCGAGATCGCGGACATGTTCTACGAGGCGCTCGAGAAGGACGACAACTGAGGCTCCTCCTCGACACGCACGTCCTTCTCTGGGCGATCGGTGATCGGTCACGATTCACGCAGCTCGTGCGTGACGCGATCACGGAGGCAGAGGTCGCCGCCGTCAGCGCCATCTCGCTGTTCGAGATTTCCCTCAAGCAGAACCTCGGCAAGATCCAGACGCCGGTCGAGGACGTCGTCGGCGAGCTCGACCGCCGCGGTTTCGCCCCGCTCGACGTCACGGCGCAGCACGCGTGGGCGGCCGGAGCATTGCCCTTGCACCACCGCGACCCGTTCGACCGCCTGCTCGTCGCGCAGGCCCAGCTCGAAGGCCTGACGATCGTGACGCGCGATGCGGCGATCACGCGCTATCAGGTCGCTGTTCTAGTGGCGTAGGTCAGACAAGTAGAACCGCGGCCGGCGGCCATCGCCATGCCGAGAGCGCAATCGAGCAGCCCAAAGCTATACACAACTCGTGCCTTATCGTGTACGCTTGAAGCATGGCTGCGGATCGGCACCGACTGAACGTCACGCTGGACGGCGAGCACGCTGCGAAGCTCACGCGCTTGGCCGAACGCACGCACACGCAGGAGGGAACGATCGCGCGCTCGCTCCTCTCGGCCGCCCTCGACGAGGCCGACGCCGACGCCCGGCACGTCGTCGAACTCCTCGAAGGCATCCCCGGCGCGTACGAGGACGCCCGGCTGGGGCTCGAGCAGGCTCGCTCCGGTAGGACGCTTCCGCTCGATGAGCTCTAGCGCGTGACGCGCCTCGAGCTGAGCGAGAGGGCGGCCGAAAATCTCGACCGGCTCATCCAGACCCACAGCCTGCCGCCGAACACGAAGGACCGGGTCAAGCGCTCGCTGCGCTCGCTCGAACGGTTTCCGGAGATGGGAGCGGAGCTCGGCGGGCGCTGGACAGGATTCCGCTTCCTGCTCGGCCCGTGGCGCTGGCTGATTCTCGTCTACGTCTTCCTGGAAGACGATGACCGCGTGATAGTCGCGACGATCCAGGATGGTCGCTTTCGCGTCGAATCCGGCTGGAATCGAACGGTGTAGTCCTGGCCGAAGTCGTACGGCTGGCGCAGGCTCTCGGGGAGAGTCTCGTCCGGGGCGGAGACGACGCGGCCCGCCCAGCCGACGGAAGCGCCGATCCTTCGCACCCACTCCGCCTCCGTGTAAGCAGCTGGCTCGGCGACGTTGTAGACGCGGCCGGTGGCACGCACGTCCTGTACCGCGAGCGCGACGGCAGCAGCAACGTTCTCGACGTAGCCGCGCACCCAGTGCCAGTGCGCGAACGTCTCCTCGAGCAGGATCGCGGGCCGCCCATCGTCCATGCGCTTGAGGTAGGAGTGGAGACGGTGCTGCGCGTCGTTCGGCCCGTGCGTGGCGGGCAGGCGGAGGATGGTCACCGGAAGCTCAAGGTCGCCCGCCAGGTCTCGCTCGACATCGATGTTGTCGAACTCGATGCCTGGTGCTGCGTCACCGGCCCGCCGTGTGCGCAGAGGCGAGTCCTCGGTGAGTGGCACAGGGTCGGGAGGGCCGGGTTCGGTGCGCCAGAGGCGACCGAAGGCGCGATACACATCGGCGCTCGTGATCGCGACCGCCCGGCGGGCCACATCCCGGAAGTGGCTTACACCGTGCCCGTCCTTGCCAAAGAACGGAACCATGTCGAGCACGACCTCCGGAGCGCCATCGCGCAGGGACTTGACATGCTCTGAGAACCGACCGAAGTCGCCGTGGACGTGGCGCACGGTCGCCGGAAGGTCACACTCGGTCTCACCCCGATGGAAGACGGTTACGTCGTGCCCTCCGGCGGCGAGGAGCCGGACGACGTGCGGGCCGATGAAGCGCGTGCCGCCAAGCACGAGGACTCGCATGCGCCGGAGTATGAGCGAAACGCCACGCCGCGCGCTCAGCGAGCGACGACGGCCCGCAGGGACTCCCGCAGCGAGCTCATGGAATGCAGCACCGCTTGCAAGAGCCAGTGCGCCGGGCCCTTTCGGGGGTTCGGCTGGCGCAGGATCAGCCCGATCGTTTGAGCTTCCCATGCTTCTTGGCGTAGATCTCTCCGCGTGAGAACACCCAGTGACCAAGCGGAATGCACACCGCGCCGATCAGGAGCAGCGGCCAGACGTCTCCCCACGCAATCCCCGCGCCGTCCAGGATCGACCGCCGAATTCCTCGCAGCGCATACGTCGCCGGTGAGATCCGCGAGATCCACTCCATCCAGCTCGGCAGGACCGACACCGGGTAGTAGACGCCCGAGACGACGAGCAGCATTCCCTGCGCCACGAAGCCGAGCTGCGCACCTTTCTCCGGCGAGATCAGCGGCAGGACTGCGGTCATCATGCCGATCCCGAAGAACGAGATCGACGCGACGAGAAGCAGGAGGAGCGCCGCCGCGAAGTTCGCCGAGCCGAGCGAGAGGCTGAAGAAGATCGCGACGACCGCGAACAGGAGCACCGCCCGGATGAGGCCGTAGAAGACGGCGAAGATACCGCTGCCGCCGAGGTGCATCGCGCGCGAGAGCGGCGCCATGAACGTGTATTCGATCGTGCCCTCCCACCGCTCCCAGGCGACCGTCTCGGTGATGAACTCGAAGATGATCCCCAGGTAGGCCCAGACGACGGCGCCGATCAGCAAGGTCGTTGTCGCTCGATGGACATCTATCGTGCCGCCGGTCGCCTTGATGCCTTTCGCGATGATCACGATCGACAGCGTGTTGGCGACGGTCCAGACGAAGAACGCCAGGTCCCACCAGATGTAGCGCCGGGTGAGGTACACGTTCCGCTCGACGATGCCGCCAAGGCCAATCAGCTCGTGGCGGAGAGACATCATCATTCCTCGCTTTACCGGGGCCCCCGGGAAATGCGGAGCATTCTCTGGGGTGGTCATGCGAACACCTCCCTATCGTCGTCATCGTCGTCACCCTCGTCCTCGAACGTTCTGCCAGTCGCGGCAAGGAACGCCTCCTCGAGGGTCGCCGCGTCGTAGCGGCGCCTGAGATCGCCGGCCGGCTCGAGCGCGAGGAGCCGACCGCGGTCGAGGATCCCGATCCGCTCGGAGAGAGTTTCGGCCTCGTCGAGATCGTGGGTGCACAGGAGGATGGTGGCGTCGTGCACCCTCCGCACCTCCTTGATGAACGCCTGCACCTCGAGCTTCGAACGCGGATCGAGACCCGTCGTCGGCTCGTCGAGCAGGAGCAGCACGGGTGATGTGAGAAGCGCGCGGGCGAGGGCGACCTTCTGCTGCATGCCTCGTGACAGAGCTTCCATTGGCTCGCCCCGGCGATCGGCCGGAAAGCCGACGCGCGCGAGGATCTCAGGGATCCGGTCGCGGGTCTCGCCGGCAGTCATCCCGTAGAAGCGTGCGGCATAGCCGAGGTTCTCGGCCGACGACAGCTTCTTGAAAAACGACGCCTCGACGGAGACGCGGGTCACCAGTCGCTGTACGGCCTTCGGCTCGGCGAAGACGTCGTGCCCGAACACATGGGCCGTTCCGCCGTCGCCGAGCAGGAGCGTCGAGAGCAGCCGGACGAGCGTCGACTTCCCCGACCCGTTCTGGCCGAGGATCGCGACGCACTCACCCCGTTCGATCGTG
>JBBQPW010000183.1:0-5141 GCA_038216845.1 Gaiellales bacterium
TCCCCGACGCCTTCGCGAAGCCGATCGCCGCCGGCGTACCCGAGTCAGGGATCGGCATCACGAGGTCCGCGTCGGCCGGCGCTTCCTGGGCCAGCCGCTGGCCCATCCGAACCCGCGAGCCGTGCACCTCCGTACCGGCGAGGCGCGAGTCGGGTCGTGCGAAGTAGACATGCTCGAAGATGCACAGAGCACCGCGCCCTTCCGGCAGCGCCTGCGCGCTCCGGAGGTCGTTGCCCTCGACCCACACGACCTCCCCGGGACGCACCTCCCGCTCCCAGGTCGCGCCGATCAGGTCGAACGCGCACGACTCCGATGCGACGACCCAATCGTCGCCGATCCGGCCGAGCTCGAGCGGCCTGATCCCGTGCGGATCGCGGAACGCGACGAGCGTGTCTCCCGCCAGCGCCGCGACGGAGTACGCGCCCTCCAACCGTGCCATCGTGCGCGCCACTGCTTCCGGCAGCGGCCCCGCCTCGAGTGCGAGGAACGCTGCGATCACCTCGGTGTCCGACGACGACGAGAAGCGGATGCCGCCGCCGACGAGCTCCTCGCGCAGCTCGGCGGCGTTCGTGAGGTTCCCGTTGTGGCCGAGCGCCACGCGCCGCTCGCGGCCGTGGTGGACGACGGGCTGCGCGTTGGCCCACAGCGCCGAGCCGGTCGTCGAGTAGCGGGTGTGGCCGATCGCGACATCGCCAGGCAGCGCCTGCAGCTGCTGCTCGCTGAAGACGTGGGCGACGAGCCCCGTATCGCGCATGACGGTCAATCGGCCGGCGTCGGAGACGGCGATTCCAGCCGACTCCTGTCCGCGATGCTGGAGCGCGTATAGCCCAAAGTAGGCGAGCCGCGCGACGTCTCGGTCGTCAGAACGGATGCCGAAGACGCCGCACATCAGCCCTCAGCCTTCCAGACGCGTCGGAGCTCGGCGACCGGGACGCCGAGGAGCTCCGCGCCGCCGACAACGCCGATCCGCCGCACGCCGACCGACGAGCCGGTCGGGTCGACCTCGACCTGATCCGCCGGCAGCGCGACGATCGCCTGGCCCGCTCCCTCGCCGAACAGCGTCACGACGCCATTCGAGAGGTCGAGTTGCGCCCCGATTCCGGAATGGATCGCAGCCTCGGCGAGGGCGACCGCCAGGCCTCCGTCGGCAACGTCGTGGGCAAGCGAGGACCGCCGCGCGATGCGCCAGAGCCACTCGACGAGAGCGGCCTCCCGAGGAAGATCGAGAGTCGACGGGCGACCGCTGACCTCGCCGAATCGCGCCTGGTACTCGGAGCCGGCCAGCGACACCGGTCCGGCAGTGGCCAGCAGGATCACGTCGCCCTCGCGCCACGCGCCGGGCACGCGCCGCACGTCGGGGACAAGCCCAACACAGCCCACGACGGGGGTCGGGTCGATCGAGCGCCCGTCCGTGTCGTTGTACAGCGAGACGTTGCCCGACACGATCGGTACGCCGAGCGCCTCGCATGCTTGGGCCAGCCCCTCGATGGCCTCGCTGAGCTCCCAGCCGACCTCGGGCTTCTCGGGATTACCGAAGTTGAGGCAGTCGGTGAAGCCGATCGGCTCGCCGCCCGCACAGGCGACGTTTCGCGCGGCTTCCAGAACGGTTAGCGCACCTCCCGTGAACGGATCGAGCCGACCCATCCGGCCCTGGCCGTCGAGGGAGAGCGCCAGGCCGCGGAACGAAGGTCGTAGCCGAAGCACGGCCGCGTCCAGCCCGGGCCGTCGCACAGTGCGCGACTGGACGAGCTGGTCGTACCGGCGGAAGACGAACGCGCGCGAGCGAAGGGCATCCGAGCCGAGCAGCTGGAGCAACGCGTCGCGCGGTGCCGGGGCGGCGACGACCGGCACCTCCAACGAGGCCAGCCGCGGTGACCGCTCCACCTCGTACCGCGGGCAGTCGTCGGTGAGGAACCGCGCCGGAACCGCACCGACCACCTCGTCCTCCCAGTAGGCACACAGCTCGCCGCTCTCGGTGACCGAGCCGATCGTCGCGTGGTGGAGCTGCCAGCGCTCGCACACCTCCTCGACCTCCGCGAGTCGCTCCGCGCGCACGATCGCGACCATCCGCTCCTGCGACTCGGAGATCATCACCTCCCACGGCTCCATCCCCTGTTCACGCAGCGGCACCCGGTCGAGGTGGACGTCGATGCCGTAGTCGGCCGCCATCTCGGCGAGCGACGAGGCGAGCCCCGCCGCGCCGCAATCCTGCAGCGACTCCACCAGGCCGCGCACGACGAGCTCCAGCGACACCTCGATCAGCTTCTTGCCGGTGAACGGGTCGCCGACCTGGACCGAGGGGCGCTTCTCAGCCGCGCCTTCGCCAAGCTCCTGACTTGCGAGCACAGAAGCGCCGCCTATCCCGTCCCGTCCCGTAGTCGCGCCATAGAGAATGACGAGGGCACCCGCTGCGGTCGCCTTCGCGGTGGTCAGACGCTCGGACGGAAGGAGCCCGACGCACATCGCGTTGACGAGGCAGTTGCCACCGTAGCTCTCGTCGAAGACCGTCTCGCCGCCGACGTTCGGCACGCCGACGCAGTTGCCGTAGTGGCCGATTCCTCCAACGGCTCGCGAAAAGTGGGAATCAGATGAGCCGAAGCGCAGTCCGTCGAGCAAAGCCACCGGCCGCGCGCCCATCGCCGAGATATCGCGCAGGATCCCGCCGACCCCCGTCGCCGCTCCCTGGAACGGCTCGACCGCCGACGGGTGATTGTGGCTCTCGACCTTGAAGGCAACCGCGAGACCATCTCCGAGGTCGAGTACGCCCGCGTTCTCGCCCGGCCCCTGCAGTACGCGCGCGCCTGTGCTCGGCAGGCGGCGCAGGAGAAGCGCCGAGTGCTTGTACCCGCAGTGCTCCGACCAGAGCACGGAGAAGAGCGCGAGCTCGAACGAGTTCGGCTCACGCTCCAGAAGCTCGTGGATACGGTGGAGCTCCCCGTCCGTGAGGCCGAGCGAACGATGAAGCGGCTGTTCCGCGACGGCGCCCAGGGTTCGAGTGTAGACGCTGGCCCGGCCGCGGACATCGCACACGCAAGCGGGTCGACAGGTCGCCGGCGAACACCTCGCACCTGCCGTGGACAGTTCGAGCGCCTCTCGATCGATTCTCGTATGTCTTGTGTGCGCTCGCCTGTCACGTGACAGGCGACCAGCGCGGACTGTGGAAGGTTCGAGCGTCTTTCGATCGATTCTCGTACGTCTTCGGGCCGTTCGCCTGTCACGGGACAGTCGACCCGGCGGTCAAGGGCGTGGCGCGGACGCCGCTGCAACACCCTGCCGACCTCGACCGTTAGCGTCAGGGACGAATGAGCCGACGCAACCTGATCCTGCTCGTCGTCCTCGCCGCGATCTGGGGCTCGTCGTTCCTCTTCATCAAGGTCGGCGTGCGCGAACTCTCTCCTTCGGTCGTCGTACTCGGGAGACTGGTCGTGGGCACAGCCGTCCTGCTGCCGCTCGCCGCATTCCGCGGTGGGCTCACGCCACTCCGAGGGCGACTTAGCGCGGTCGCGTTGCTCGGGCTCTTCAACAACGCGCTCCCGTTCTGGCTGCTCGGCTTCGCCGAAGAGCGAATCGACTCCGGCCTGACCGCCGTAATCCAGGCGGCGGCGCCGATCTTCACCGTTCTCCTCGCACGACGTATCGACGCGACGCAGCGTGGCAGCCGGTCGCAGCTCACAGGCGTAGGCGTCGGTTTCGTCGGGGTTGCGCTCCTCGTGGGCGGCCAGCACGGCGGGAGCCTTGTCGGCGCCGTCGCGGTCGTCGGCACCGCGTTCTGCTACGCCTTCTCGGTCCTCGTCGCAGGACGAGTGACGCGAGACATCCCGGCGCTGCAGCTGTCGATCGGCCAGCTCGGCGCCGCCGCCGTGCTGATCGCGCCATTCGGTCTCGCGCAGCTTCCGGGGGCGGTTCCGAGCTGGAAACCGCTGGCGGCGGTCGCGACGCTCGGTGCATTTGGCTCCGGAGTCGCCTACCTCCTCTACTTCGCCCTCATCCACGGAGCGGGAGCGTCGAAGGCGATTCTCGTCACATATCTCGTGCCGGGGTTCGCGCTCTTCTACGGCGCTGTCGGCCTGCACGAGCACGTCGGCGGGAGGGCACTCGTCGGCCTCGGCCTGATCCTGGCCGGCACGACGCTCGCGACAGGGCTCGCAGCCGGGCTCGCTCGCGGCCGATAGCCTCGAGCCATGAACCGCTACGCGCCGCTCCTGCTCGCACTCGCTGCGACGTGGGGCGCCTCGTACCTCTTCATCAAGGTCGGTGTCGACGGCGGCTTCAGCCCCGCGGCATTGATGGCCACGCGGACGCTGATCGCCGCGGTGGCGCTCACGGCATACCTCGCCACAACCGTCGGCTGGCGCAAGATGCTCACCGATCTGCGCGCCGCGTGGCGCCCGGCACTCGCCCTCGGCGCCCTGAACGCCGCCGTCCCGTTCTGGTTCGTCGGCTGGGGCGAGACCCACATCGAGTCGGGCGTCGCCGCCATCGCGCAGGCCACCGTCCCACTCTGCTCGCTGCTGATCGGAATGCGGTTTCTCCCGCATGAACGGATCGGGCCGGCGCGGATCGGGGGCGTCATCCTCGGTCTCGCCGGCGTCGCAGTGCTCGCCGGCGTCCACCCGCACGGAGGCTGGCCGGCGGTTGCCGGCACCCTCGCGATCGTCGTCGCGTCGGTGTCATACGCCTCGGCCGGGATCTACGGACAGCTGAGCGTGCGCGGTACGTCCGGGCCGGTTCTCGCGACCGGCTCGATGATCGCCGGCTTCCTCATGCTCCTACCGCCGGCTCTCGTCCAGTTCCCGCAGACGGTGCCGACGCGCGGCGCGATCGCCTCGGCTCTCGCGCTCGCGCTCCTCGGTACGGCTGCCGCACAACTCGTCCTGTTCCGGATCCTCGTGCTCTACGGCGCACGCAAGCTCAGCCTCGTCACGTACCTGATGCCCGGCTTTGCGCTCTTCTACGGTGCGCTGGTGCTCGACGAGCCGGTTCGCATGACCGCGATCGCTGGCCTCGTACTGATCCTCATCGGCGTCGCGCTCGGCTCGGGTGTGCTACGGAGACCGCTTCGCGTCCGTCTCGCTGACGAGCGCTAGTCGCTGTCGAAGCGGTGCTCGGCCTTGCGGACGACGAACCAGACCCCGACTACC
>JBBQPW010000184.1:0-5131 GCA_038216845.1 Gaiellales bacterium
TGGGATGAGACTGGGGAGACTCGTCGTTGCGGCGGCCGCCTGTGCGGCGCTTTGGGGTGCGTTCGGTCTCGCCCACGATGCCCAAGCGGCCGGGATCGGCGCGAACGACGACACTGCGAAGTTCCTCGCCGACGGAGGGAAGGCGTACTTCGCGCAGATGGCGTCGCTCGGACTCCAGCAGACGGTACTCACCGTTCGCTTCAGCCCGAGTGACTCAGCCGACGTCGACCCTGATGGACGCCTCGAGGCGGCGATACGAAACGCCACTGCGGCGAGGATTCGGGTCGTGTTCGCGGTCTACCCGTATCCGCCACGCCAGGTCCGGGCGGGCGGCAGCTCGCCGCAGGCGTTCGCGGCCTGGCTGGCGCGGGTCGCTATGCGATACCCGCAGGTCAGGCAGTTCTCCGTGATGAACGAGCCGAACCAGCCGGCTTTCCTGCGGCCACAGTTCGGGTCCGACCACGTGAACGTTTCGGCCGCTAGCGCAGGGGCATACCTCGCGGCCGCATATGACGCGCTCAAGGCGGTCGATCCGACGATCACGGTGATTGGAATCGGTCTCTCGCCCCGCGGCAACGACGATTCGCGAGCCCCGAGCAACATCTCGACCTCGCCCATGCGATTCCTCGAGGCGCTCGGCCGCTGGTACCGCGCGAGCGGCCGGGCAACACCGTTGATGGACGGCTTCAGCTTCCATCCGTATCCGGTCAAGGCGACCGACCCGCTGCGCAAGAGCCATGTGTGGCCGAATGCAGGCTTTGCCGACCTCGATCGGGTCAAGCAGTCGCTCTGGGATGCGTTCGGTGGCACGCCCCAGCCGACGACGGTCAACGGCCTCAAGCTGTACCTCGACGAGGTCGGCTGGCAAGTCGACACCCGGTCGCTCGCGGGCTACACTGGGCGCGAGAACGTCCCGGTGACCGATGAGGCGACGCAGGCCGTCATCTATGGACAACTCGTCCGAGCTGCCGCTTGTGACCCCACCATCGCCGAGGTGAACTTCTTCGGCTTCTACGATGATTCGCGCCGGAGCGGCTTCCAGGCGGGGCTCTATCACAGCGACGGAACGCCGCGCCCGTCCGCGGCGGCCGTGCAGCAGGCGGTCTCCGACACGACCCTCGCGGGGTGCGGGAACGTACCGGTTGCCTGGGTACCCGCGACCGGGGTTGTCGGGGCCGGGCTCAAGTCCGCGCCACAAGCTGCGTCGCCGGTCACGGCGGCGACTCCGATCACGTTCAGGTTGCAGACCGAGGTCGCGGAGGGCGCGCACATCACGGCGTTCGTCCGACGGAGCAGTCAGCCGTCGTCAATCGTCTCGAGCCTCCTGGGCGGCCCCGAACCGGCGCTCGCCCCGTCTGTCGTCGCGATCGCATCGATTCCCTATGGCCGCGCCAGGCTCACGATCGCGCTGCCCGAAGGTCTCGAGGCGGGGAGCTACGAGGTAGCCGTTCGCTTCGTCGCGGAGGCAAACAACCGGCGAACGACACTTCTGCGCGCCACGAGCTTCAAGGTCGCTGCGGGCTGATTGTCACCTTGACACGAACACATGTTCGGTGTAGTGTACGAACAGATGTTCGGGCGAATCTTCATCATCGTGACGTTGGCGGTGTTCCTCTGGGCAGTGTTCGCTCGGCCGTCGGGCGCATCCGGCCCCGAGCGTTCGTATCGCGTCCAACCGGGTGACACACTGTGGTCGATCGCGACAGCACGCTACTCGGGTGACCCACGTGAGGCCGTCTGGAAGATCGAGCAGCGGAACCACCTGAGCGGCGCGACGATCAGGCCCGGCGTTCGGCTCGTTCTGCCCTAAGGTTCTCATGACCTAGCCGGTCGCCTCGGCCGCAAGTACCTGGCGCAGGGCAGGCAGGCGCTGCAGGTGGGCGATCCTCGTCTGTTCGGCGAGTGCGAGGAACGCATCAACGACGTCCGGGTGGAACTGCGTCCCACGCCCTTGGCGAATCTGATCCAGGGCCTTCGCAACGGGAAGTGCGGCCGCGTAGGGGCGAACCGTCGTCATGGCGTCCCAGGCGTCCGCCAGACCGACGATCGACGCCTCCAGCGGTATCTCGTCGCCGGTAAGCCCTGCGGGATAGCCGAGACCGTCCCAGCGCTCGTGATGATGGCGAATCGTTGGGACAGCCCCCTCCAGGGCCGAGATATGCGAAACGATGTCGGCGCCACGGGTCGCGTGCTGCTTGACGATCTCGAACTCCTCCCGCGTGAGTGCGGCCGGCTTCGTGAGGACCGCGTCCGGGACGCCGATCTTGCCGACGTCGTGGAAGAGGGCCGCAGCTCCCAGGAGCTCCAGGCGCGCCGGGGACAGCCCCATCTCACGGCCGATGAGGAGCGACATCGCACGGACGCGGTGTGAGTGTCCGGCGGTGTATGGGTCCTTTGCCTCGACCGTCGCGTTCAGCGTCTCGATCGTGTCGAGCGAGCTCCGCTCGAGCAGGGCGTACGACTCTTGCAACTCCGCAGTGCGGGCTCGCAGTGTCTCGGCCTGACCCCGCATCCGATTGGAGGCGCCTCGGACGAGCAGCGCGAGCGCCGCGTACAGGGAGCCGAACACCACGCCGACTGTCCACCAGATGGTGCGGTTTCCGGCTGCGACCACGGCGTCAAGGTGGTCGGCCTCGACGTACGCCTCATAGCCACCGATGACGCGCCCGGAAGCCCCGCGAATCGGGACGTACGTATCGAGCAGGCGAGGATG
The DNA here is from genome assembly GCA_038216845.1 of Gaiellales bacterium. GTDB lineage: Bacteria > Actinomycetota > Thermoleophilia > Gaiellales > Gaiellaceae > Gaiella. The sequence goes on from JBBQPW010000184.1 coordinate 2,714, forward strand.
TCCAGCGCGTCCGTTCGCTGTCGCCCGCTCGTCCTCGTCCTTCGTGAGATCGATCAGCGTGCCGAACGGCCTGTTGTCGTGGAAGAAGCGGCGGAGCCCGTCGTCCATCGGCAGCTGCTTGCCGATGCGCTGCGTCCTGACGTTGGTGAAAATCAGCGTTCCATTCCGGGACCAGGCGTTCAGGCTGCGCACGCCGGGCGGGACCTTGATGTTCCGGCCGAGCCGGGCGACAACGCTTGCTCTCGTGACGAGACGGTCGCCGCGGACGACCGTCGGTGAGAGGACGGCGCTCGCGAAGACATCTGCTGAGGCGACCTCGCTGTCGATTGCCTGCTGCCGAACCGTGACCGTGAGCCGGTCGGCGAGCACGAAGGCGCCGGCGGTGAGAATCAGCGCGGAGGCGACCAGGAACAGACGCAGAAGCGTCAACGAGTGGCCCACCCCGCCTGGGATCGTCCGATACGACCGCATGCTCGGTAGGTATCGGGAGGCGGCCTTTTCAGCTTGAGTGGCCGCCCGCGACGCGCAGACCGGCCATCGGGCCGGGGCTACAATCCCCGCCCGTGGATCTCGACCTCGTCTTTCTCGGCACGGCGGGGTCGACGCCGACCGCGCAACGGTCTGCATCCGCCACGCTGCTCCGTCGGGGCGGCGATCGTCTCTTGATCGACTGTGCGGAGGGGACGCAGCGGCAGCTGCTGCGCTCGGACGTCGGTCTCGTCGACGTGCCGGAGATCTTCCTCACGCACCTCCATGCAGATCACTATCTCGGCCTGCCTGGCATGCTCAAGACGTTCTCGCTGCGGGGCCGGGAAACGTCGCTGACGATCTACGGGCCAGACGGTTTGCGCGATCTCGTGACAACGTTGCGACGCGTCTTCGGCCGGCTCACGTATCCGCTCGAGCTCGTCGAGCTCCAGGCAGGAGACGTGCTCAAACGAGACGGCTACGTTCTGCGGACGTTCCACGTCGAGCACGGCGTTTCGGCGCTCGGGTACGCGCTGATCGAGGAACCCAGACCAGGGCGATTCGACCTCGCGGCCGCTGACCGGCTTGGCGTTCCCGATGGGCCGGAACGCGGCGCCCTCCAGCGCGGTAAAACGGTGACGCTTGAAGATGGCTCGGTCGTCGAGCCGGCACAGGTTCTCGGCGAGACACGCGCGGGCCGACGTGTTGCGTTGACCGGCGACACGGGCCCGGCAACCTCGGTGGCGGAATCCGTCTCGGGGTTCGACGTCCTCGTCCACGAGGCCACATTCTGCGAGGACGAGCGCGAACGCGCACGCGAGACCGGGCACTCCACCGCAGCCGAAGCCGCGGCCATCGGCCGCGACGCCGGCGTCCGGCTTCTCGCCCTCACGCATCTCTCCAGTCGTTACGGCGGCCGGGACGTCGAGGAGGAAGCCTGCCCGGTGTTTCCGGCGACCGTCGTGCCGCGTGACTTCGACACGATCGAGGTGCCGTTTCCCGAGCGCGGCGAGCCGCGGCTCGTGCATCGCGGCGCGAGGGTGCCGCGGAGCCGTGCCGAGCCTCCGGCGTGAGCGCGTCCTACTTCGACACGAACGCTGCGATCTACGATCAGCTTCGCCCGGCGGGCGATGCCTGGTGGGAGCGACTCGACGCGCTCGTACGACTTGGCGACCTGCGTGGCCAGCGTGTGCTCGACGTCGGCTGTGGAACAGGCGCAGTCGCCGCGGCGCTCGCCGACCGTGCCGCGGCCAAGGTGTGGGGCGTCGAGCAGAGCAGCGAGATGCTGGCCGTTGCCAGAGCTCGCGTTCCGAGCGGTGTCGGCCTGAAGCAAGGTCGAGCCGAGAAGATGCCGTTCCGCGACGAGTGGTTCGACCGGGTCGTCTACTCCCTGGTAATCCACCTGGTCGACCGGCCGCTCGCGTTGGCAGAGGCAGTGCGCGTTCTGGTTCCGGACGGGCGGGTTGCCATCGCGACCTTTGCGCACAGCCACTTCGATCGGTACTGGGCGGGCAGCTACTTCCCCTCCCTTGCTGCGATCGACAAGGCGCGCTTCCCGAGCGAGAGCGAGCTTGTCTCCGAGCTTGCCGCTGCCGGCTTCGACGACATCGTGGCCGAGCCGCTGTACGCGCGCGAGGAGATCGGCCGCGAGACAGCGCTCGAGCGTCTGCGCGGTCGCCACATCTCGACGTTCGACCTGCTCGACGAAGCAGAGATGCGGCGAGGGATCGAGCAGGCGGAGGCGGAGCTGCCGGAAACCGTCGTCGTGGAGCTCGAACAGCTCATCGTGACGGCCCGCCGCGCGGGTCGCTAGTGTCCTGCCGCAGAGATTCGGTTGCAGTATTTGGCGAGGTTGGCGAGGATCTCGTCGGCGGTCTTGACCCGGACGTAGGGGCGCGGGTTTTCGTTCCAGTGGTCGAGCCAGTTGCGGATGTCGGTTTCGAGGTCGGC
>JBBQPW010000185.1:0-5122 GCA_038216845.1 Gaiellales bacterium
CGGCTACGAAGAGGTCGAGCTGGCGACCGACGAGATCGGCGAACGGACGTCGCCCGAGCCTCACACGAGCTCCCCGTAAAGCGAGAGGTGCGCCGCTGCTGACGCTTCCCACGTCAGCTCGTCGCGCGCCCGCTCGGCTCCCGCGCACGCCGCAGCCAAGGCCGCTGGATCGCCGAGTAGCTCGTGGAGAGCGGTCGTCAGCCCGTCGACGCTACCAGCCGTCACGACGCGCCCGGCGCCGAAGGCGCGCACCGGCTCTGCGAGCCCGCCGACGTCGTAGACGATCGCCGGCACACCTGCGCCGAGCGCCTGCAGCAGTGCCCCGCTTTGATCGATCTCCGGCCTGTACGGGAACAGGGCCACCGTCGCCCGTCCGAGCACGTCGGCGAGCTCGCTCGGCCCCATCCAGCCGAGGCGCCACTCCGCCAGCGGGCCGGCCGCCGCGCGGTAGCCGTCGAGCGGCTCGCGCGCGTCGCCGGCGACGAGCAACCGTGCTCCTTCGACCCGGCGAACCGCTTCGATCGAGTCACCAAGCCCTTTGTACGGCCTGATCAGCCCGAGTGCGATCGCCGTGTGACCGTCGTCGCGTCGCTCGACAGGCCCTCGGAAGACGGGGTGGTGGATGACGCGGAGCTTGGCCCCGGCGACGCCGAGGGCCATAAGCGCTTGCCGTCCGCTCTCGCTGTGGACGACGACGCGATCGAACCGGCGAAACAGCCGCCGCCAGAGATCAGCGCGATGCGCGGTCCGGCGCGGGAGCAGATCGTGCGCCGTGAAGACAAGCGGCGCGCGGGTTCGCAGCAGCCAGGCATCGAGCTGCGGGATGTCGGCCCACTGCAGGTGGACGACGTCGGCGCGAACCATGGCCAGCCGCGCCAGTCCCACAACATGCTCGACGGCCTTCACCGCGAGCCTCGCCCGAGAGCCGGGCAAGCGCGAGGAGAGTGGGTAGAACAAGTCTCGGACGCGATACCCGTCCGGCTCGGCCACGCTCCCGTGCCGGAACTGCGTGGTCACGAGCTCGACGTCTGCTCCTGCCCGTGCCAGCGCGGTCGCAAGCGCGCGGTCGTACGGCGGCGTGTACGCGGGAGGATCCGCCAGGACGACCTTCATCGAGGTCGTACAGTAGCCCCGTCGATGGCGCTCCTTGTTCGCAGCTGGAACCTCTTCCACGGCAACACGCTGCCGCCGACCCGCCGCAGCCACCTGCGCGAGATGATCGAGCTCGCCGTCGCGGATCAGCCGGACGTCGTCTGTCTGCAGGAGATTCCCGTGTGGGCCGTTCCGAAGCTCGCCGAATGGAGCGGCCGACGCGCCTTCCTCGCGATTGCACGGCATGGATTGCGTCCGGCCAGCTCCGCGGGGTGGATCACGCGGCTCGACAACGGCCTTCTGCGCTCGGCGATTGCCGGTCAGGCGAATGCGATCCTCGTCGCACCGGCGCACGACCCCACCGATCTCGGACACGTCCAGATCAGCGATAGCGGGCGCGAACGGCGGGTTTGCCAGGCGGTCCGGGTCGCTGATGTCGTCGTCGCGAACCTCCACGCGTCGACGGATCCCCAGGCCGCACTCGAGGAGATCGAGCGCGCGCGTGTGTTTGCCGAGAGTGCGGCGATCGCGGGCGAGATCGTTACTCTGGCCGGGGATTTCAATCTGGTCGAGCATCGGCTGGCCGGATATTCGGCGCCAGGCCCGGGCATCGATCACGTGCTGGTTCGGGGCATCGCCGGTGCACCGGTCGACGTCTGGCCGACGGAAAGACGGGTGCAGAATGGGCACGTGCTCTCTGATCACGCGCCCGTGGAGCTCCGCGTCGGATGACCTACGACGAGGCGCGCGCGATGTTCCCGGTGCTGAAGCGGTTCGCGTACCTGAACGCCGGGACGTTCGGCCCGCTCTCACGTGCTGTCATGGCGGCGGTTGGCGCAGATCAGCGCCACGATCTCGAGGACGGCCGGATCGGCGCCGCCTACTTCGAGCGGATGCTCGCGCGACGCGGTGAGCTCCGCGCGCAGATCGCTGCGTTCGTCGGTGCCAAGCCGGATCACGTCGCGCTCACTGCGTCGACGACCGACGGCTGCAACATCGTCCTGGCCGGGCTCGATCTCGAGCCGAGCGACGAGGTCGTGACGACGACCGACGAGCACTTCGGCCTGCTCGGGCCGCTACACACGTCGGGCGCCCGGGTGGTGGTCGTGCCGCCCGACCCCGACCTGATCCTCGCGGCCGTCACGCCACGCACCAGACTGATCGCCATTTCGCATGTGCTCTGGACGACGGGACAGATCCTCCCGGTCCGCGAGCTGCGGGAGCGCTCGGGGGTGCCGATCCTGGTCGATGGCGCCCAATCCGTGGGCGCGATCCCGGTCGACGCGGGCGGGCTCGACTTCCTCACGATCTCGGGCCAGAAGTGGCTCTGTGGCCCGGACGCAACCGGTGCGCTCGTCGTCGCCGATCCGGAGCGGCTGCGGGTCGGCAGGCCGGGCTACTTTGCGCAAGCCAGCCACGATCCGGATGGGACGTTTGTCCCGCGGGAGGGCGCGCAACGGTTCGAGCCGAACATGATTCCACTCGGCTCGCTCTCCGGTCTCGCGGTTGCACTCGCCCAGGCTCCAGACTGGCGCTATGACCGCGCCTACGCGCTCGCGGAACGACTGCGAGAGCTACTCGCCGGGAGAACGGAGGCTGTGGCGCCGGCCGAGCGCGCGACGTTGGTCGCTTTCCGGCCTCCCGGGCCGAGTGCCAGCGCAGCCGATGTCGTCGCCAAGCTCGCAGAGGGAGGAGTGTTCGTGCGAGAGGTCCCCGGGACAGGGCTCATCCGGACGTCGGTCGGCTGGTGGACGAACGACGATGACCTCGAACGGCTCGTCGCAGGTCTCGCGTGAGAACGGGTGGCTGTCTCTGCGGCGCGGTGCGCTACGAGGTCCGCGGCCCGCTCCGGGACATCCTTGTGTGTCACTGCGTCGAGTGTCGTCGCTGGGCGGGTCACGCATGGGCTGCAACCGCAGCTCAAGCGGAAGACCTGAACATTACGGGAGCGGTAACCTGGCGCCTCAGCCAGCTCTCGGAGTACCGAGCCGATCGTGGGAACTGCGCCCAGTGTGGTTCGAGCCTGTTCTGGCGCGCCGAGAACGGCCCGAGGGTGGCGATCGGCGCCGGCACACTCGACAACCCGGACGGTCTGCTGATCGCAGCGCACATCTGGGTTGAGCAGGGCGCCGACTGGGAAGTGCCACCAGCCGGCGCACCCGCGTACCCCCGCGGCTATCCAGCAGCAGACGCGCCCGACCTCGCCTGGCGCTGAAGCAGATGGTGGGAAGGCGCCCGCAGAAGACTCCTGACCACGGCGCGGCGACAGGAAACGCCTTTAGGCTCGTGGCGTGAACGAATCCGCTGTGGAGGGCTACCTCCGGCTCGGGCTGCAGCTCGGCCGGCACGTCGACGGACTCGTCGATGCGTATTTCGGACCTCCGGAGCTGGCGGCGGAGGTCGACGCGGCGCCGCCCGTCGAGCCGCGCTCGCTCCTTGCCGACGCGGAAGCCCTGCTCCCCGGGCTGGAAGACGGCTGGCTCCGCGACCAGGTCGTGGGGCTCCGCACGTACGCCGGCGTGCTCGCGGGCGAGTCGGGCTCGTACGCCGACGAAGTAGAGGGGTGCTACGGCGTCCGGCCGACGTACACCGACGAAGCAGTCTTCGCGGCCGCGCACCAGCGGCTCGAGGAGCAGCTTCCCGGCTCCGGAGTGCTCGTCGAGCGGTACGAGCGTTGGGAAGAATCGATCCGCGTACCGGCCGACCAGGTCGAGCGCACGGCGGCCGCGGTCATAGAGCTCGCGCGTGCCCGGACGCGTGACCTGGTCGAGCTGCCCGACGGCGAAGGGGTCGTCCTCGAAATCGTGCGCGATGTGCCCTGGATGGCGTTCTGCGAATACCTCGGCGATCTGCGTAGTCAGATCTCCGTCAACGTCGACCTGCCGATCTCGGCCATCGAGCTGCTGATCCTGACGATCCACGAGACCTATCCCGGCCACCACGCGGAGCGCTGCACCAAGGAGCAGGTGCTCGTGCGCGGCCGTGGGCTGCTCGAGGAGACGCTGGTGCTGGTGCCGACGCCGCAGTCCCTCGTCTCAGAGGGGATCCGCCAGGCTTGCGCCCTCCGTGCTGCTCGAGGGCGACGGTGGGCGGGAGCTCGCCGCGGTCATGCACGACGCCGGAATCGAGTTCGATTTAGCTCATGCGCTCGCCGTCCGACGGGCTCTCGAGCCGTGTCGATGGGCCGAGGTCAACGCTGCGCTGATGCTTCACGAGCGCGGCGCGAGCGAGGACGAGGTGCTGGCCTATCTCGAGCGCTGGGGTCTGATGACGTCGCAGCTCTCAGCCCACTTGATCCGTTTCTTCAACGAGCCGACCTCCCGGACATACGTGATCACCGGCATTGCCGGAGGAGCTCTCTGCCACGCGTTCGTGGCGGGTCGGCCGGAGCGCTTCCGGCGTCTCCTGACGGAACAGGTGCGCGTCAGCGACCTCGTCGACGCGCTGGATGCTCGAGCTCCCGGACAGGAGATCCTCGGCTAGAGGCTTAATGTGAAATAGGTTGGGCCAGCGGATGCCGCTCCAGGCGCGGCGCCTGGCCGTCTTGTCGCCCTTGCTTGGCCCGGAACGGCCCCGCAGGGCTCGATTTCACATCAAGCCTCTAGGCGGCGTCGGCCGCAGTACGAAGCCCGAGCTCGCCCGCGATCGGCTGCAGCGCCGCCACGACGTTCGCGATGTGCTCGTCCAACTCGAGGCCCAGCAGTTCGGCCCCCGCATAGACCTCGTCGCGATGAACGCCTGCCGCGAAGGACGGCTGCTTCAGCTTCTTGCGCACGGACTTCGGCTCGAGCCCTTCGAGGCCGGTCGGCCGCACGAGGCCGCACGCGTGGACGAAGCCCGAGAGCTCGTCGCAGGCGAAGAGCGTCTTCTTGAGCTGCGTGTCACGGGGCAGCTCGAGGTGCTCGGCGTGCGAGAGGCACGACACGATCAGCTCCTCGGGGTAGCCCTCGTCGCGCAGGATCGCCGCACCGTCCTGCGGATGCTTGTCGAGCGTGGGGTGAATCTCGTAGTCGAAATCGTGCAACAACGC
>JBBQPW010000186.1:0-5106 GCA_038216845.1 Gaiellales bacterium
CTGGAAGAGCTTGCGCTGGCCGAGCACGATCTCGGCTTCCGCGCGAGCCCGCTGCGGGATTTCGCCGCCGCGGTCGACCGGCTTCCCGAACTGCACCAGCCGCCAGAGGAAGAGCGCCCGGCTCACGAACATCACACCCGCGGACGACACGAGCGTCGCGAGGACGATCGCGCCGACCGCCACGTTCATGGGCCGCATCTTGGCCCATGAACGAGTGGATGCGGGTGCGGGGGAAACCGGGAGGTCTCCCCCGCGAAGCAGAGGAAGAAGGGGGCACGTGGGGGATGAGTGACTGCCATGGGGACAGACTCAAGTCTGTCCCCATGACGATTTCCGATCCCCACGACCGAGCCGAATCGGGGTCCCCAGAAAATGCGCAGCACTTTCTGGGGTGAGAAGGCGTAGGTGTTCACTCTCCTCTCACCCTCCTGATCTCGGCCGAGATCGCCGGCAGGATCTCGTGCAGATCGCCGATCACGGCGTAGTCGGCGCTCGCGAAGATCGGAGCCTCGGGATCGGCGTTGATGGCCATGAGCTTCTTCGCGCCGCGGCAGCCCGCGATGTGCTGCGTCGCGCCGCTGATGCCGCAGGCGATATAGATCTCCGGCGAGATCTTCGTGCCGGTCTGCCCGACCTGGTCCGCGTGCGGGCGCCAGCCGGCGCTGGTCACGACGCGCGAGCAGCCGACGGCGGCGCCGAGCAGCGCCGCGAGCTCCTCGATCGGCGCGAAGCCCTCGGCCGATCCTGCGCCACGGCCACCCGAGACGACGACCTTGGCCTCGGCGAGCGAGACACCACCGGCCGGTGCCGCAACGTGCTCGACCACGCGAACGACGAGGTCGGAGTCGTCGAGGGTCGGGACGAACGGCTCGACTGTCGCAGCCGCCGAGCCGTCGGCTCGAGCCGCGACCGCATGCGGCGTCACAGTGAGCAGCTCCCGCGTCGCGTCAAGCTGCGCTTCCTCGAGCAGGCTCCCGGCCCAGCGGGTACGTGTCACGCGAAACGTCTCAGACGCTTCGGCCGCGACGACGTTCGCCGCAAACGGCAGATCGAGCCTTGCCGCAACGCGTGCGAGAACCTCGTTGCCGATCTCGCTTCCAGCTGCGACCACCGTCGTGGCGTCGAGCCGGTCGGCCGTCTCGATCACGATCCGCGCCCAGGCATCTGGCGCGAACGACGCGAGCGCGTCGTGCTCGGCGACGTGCGCCGCCGCGACTCCGTGCACGCCCAGGTCCACGGCGGCCCCACGCCCGCCGGCTCCGATGAGCAACGCGTGCGGCTCTTCGCTCGGCGCCAGCAACCGGGCGAACGCGAGCGCCTGGAGCGAGGCGTCGGCCGGCTCGCCGCCCGCGTGCTCGAGGAGGACGAGTGTCTTTCGCGACGAGTTCGTCACAATCTCGACCCTTCGACTGTCACGTGACAGTCGAAGACACAGGACTGTGACCTGTTCGTGACGAGAAGCAGTCGCATCAGAGAATGCCGATCTGCTGGAGAACCTCGACGGCGCGCGGCGCAGCCTCGGGGCCGTGGCCGAGCACCTCGGCCTGCTTGCCCTGCCCCTCCGGCACGACCAGCCGGATCTTCTCCAGCCGGGAGTCGGGTCGCGGCGGACTGCTCGCGGCGACCGGCTTGCTCTTCGCCCGCATCCGACCGGGCACCGACGGGTAGCGCGGCAGATTGAGACCTTCGAGCACGCCGACGACTGCCGGCAACGGCACGTCGTACACGTCACGTCCGCCGGCCGCCTCGCGCTCGCAGCGCACCCGACCGCCCTCGACGGCAACTCCCTTGAGGCCCGTGACAACCGGCAAACCGAGCGCTTGGGCGACGCGAATCCCGACCTGGTAGTTGCCCGCATCGGCAGACTCGTTCCCGAAGACGATCAGGTCGAAATCGGCTCCGTCCGCGCGGATCGCTTCCACAATCGCCGCGGCAGTTGCCTGCGGGTCCCACTCCTCGCCGTCCGTCACGAGATGGATTGCACGATCCGCGCCGATCGCCATGCAGTCGCGCAGCTGTTCCTCCGCCTCTACCGGCCCGAGCGTGAGCACGATCGACTCACCGCCGTGCGCCTCGACGAGACGCACCGCCTCCTCCACCCCGCACTCCTCGTGCGGACTGATCGTGAATCCGAGATGGCGCGTCTCGATCGCCTGCTTGTCCGCCGTGAGCACGATCCGTCCGCCGGTCATCGGGACGCGCTTGACGCAGACGAGGACGTTCACGGCGCCGCGCTCGTCATGTGCTTGTGACGGATCGTCACCAGGGACGAACCGCCGGCGGCAGAGCAAGGAGCCTCAAGAATCGGTCGCTTGTGACGGATCGTCACAAGGAAGGGAGGACGGCTTGCCAGCGCGGTGCGTTCGCGGACGCGGCTCGCGCAACTCACGACTTCACCCGCGTGTTGTCCGGATCGAAGATCGGCGTCGAGCCTGCGATCTCTACGGTGACCGGGTACCGCTCGTTCAGGTACTCGACGGCGAGCTCCGCACCGGCCACCGCGTGCTCGGGCGGCAGGTAAGAGAGAAGGATGTGCTTGCCGATCGACGGTCCGGCGCCCGCGCTCGTCACGTACGAGCCGCGACCCTTCGCGTCGACGATCCGCGCACCGTCACGCGTCACGATCGGCTCGCGGCCGAGCATGAAGCGCTTCACCCCCGACGCGGACGTGTGGTCGTCGACGGTCAAGGTGCACAGCGTCGCGGCGGGGCCGGTCTCGCGCTGGCGCACGTGAGCCTCCTTGCCGACAAAGTCCTGTTCCTTTACCTTGCCCCACGCCATGCCGGCCTCGACGACGTCGTACTCGCTCTCGAGCTCGGCGCCGTACGCGCGGTAGCACTTCTCGAGCCGACCGGTCGTGCCGTACACACCGATGCCGCAGGGAACGACGCCGTACGGGGCTCCCGTCTCCCAGAGGATGTCCCACAGCCGCGCGCCCTCCTCGATCGGCACGTAGAGCTCCCAGCCGAGGTCGCCGACATACGAGATCCGCGACGCGAGCACGCGCGCCGGCCCGATCTCGAGCGCCTTGCATGTCCCGAACGCGAAGCCCTCATGTGACACGTCGTCGGAGGTCACGCTCGCGAGGATGTCGCGCGCCCGCGGTCCCCACAACCCCAGAGTCGTCCAGGCCGAAGTTTGATCGGAGACCTGAGCCGTCCTGTCTGCCGGCAGGTTGTCAACGAGCCGCTTGCGGTCGGCCATCCCGTGGGCGCCACCGGTGACCACGCGGAAGTGCTCGTCGCCGAGGCGCATCACCGTTAGGTCCGAGACGAAGCCGCCGCCCGGCGACAGCCACGGCGTATAGACCACGCGGCCAATCGCCACGTCCATCTGCCGCATCGACACCTGCTGCAGGACATCGAGCGCTCCCGGCCCCGCGACGTCGAAGATCGCGAACGCCGAGAGATCGAACATGCCGGCGCGATCCCGCATCGCAAGGTGCTCGGCGTTGATGATCGGCGACCACCAACGCGAGTCCCACTCCGCCTCACGCCGGCCGACTCGATCGCCGTACTCTTCGAGCAGCGACGCGTTCGACTCGTACCACTGTGGCCGCTCCCAGCCGACCGCTTCGAAGAAGACCGCGCCGAGCGCCTGTTCGCGCGCGTGGAACGGCGGCAGCCGGACGTCCCGGTTCGACTCCCACTGCTCGCCCGGATGCACGATCCCGTACGTCTTGTTGAAGCCCTCCGCGGTACGCGCCTTCACGTGGGTCGACGTCCTCTGGTGCTCCCAGAAGCGCGCGATATCGGACGAATGCAAGTCGATCTCGGACTCGCCGTGCGTCATCCACTCGGCCACCGCCTGACCGACTCCAGGGCCTTCCTTGATCCAGACCGCCGCCGCCGACCACAGCCCCTTCACCTCGGGTGTCTCGCCGAGCACGGGCATCCCGTCGGGCGTCAGCGAGAGGATCCCGTTGATCTGATGCTTGATCCCGACCGTCTCGTCGCCGACGATCTCGGGCATCAGCTCGAGCGCCTGCTCCAGCTGCAGCTCGAAGTCCTCGGATGTGAACGGGAACTCGGTCGGCGACATCGACGCCTCCTCGACCGACGGCAGATCCTCGGGGTCATGCAGGATCGCGCGGTGGGCGTACGAGCCGATCTCGAGGCCGGTGCCGTGCTGGCGCTCGTACATGTTCGTGTCCATATCGCGCACGATCGGGAACTCGATGTCGCCCTTCGCGCCCGCAAAACGCGGCGCCGGGCCGATGTCGATCATCTGGTGCACGGCCGGCGTGAGCGGAATCGACGCACCGGCCATCCGCGCGAGCTTCGGGCTCCAGACACCGCAGGCGATGACTACCGTCTCCGCCTCGATGTCGCCGCGGGACGTGCGCACGCGGCGCACACGACCGCGCTCGACATCGATCCCGAGCACCTCGGTACCCGCAAAAACCGACAGGGCGCCAGCTTCCTGGCCGCGCTCGCGCATGATCGTGCCTGCGCGCAGCGAGTCGACCACGCCGACGCTCTCGGTCGAGAACCCGCCGAGGATGACCGAGTCGTCGAGGTACGGCACGAGTGCTTTCACCTCGGCCGGCGAGAGCAGAGCGACATCCTCGATCCCCCACGCTTTTGCCGACGACATACGCCGGGCCAGCTCCTGCAGCCGCTCCTGCGTCCGCGCGACCTCGATCCCGCCCGACTGCGTGAAGACACCCATCTCGCGGTACTGCCGCACGCTCTCGAGCGTCAGCGCCGTCATCTCCTTCGAGTGGTCGACCGGGTAGATGAAGTTCGACGCGTGACCTGTCGAGCCGCCCGGGTTCGGCAAGGGGCCTTTGTCGATGAGCACGACGTCGGTCCAACCCTGCTGCGTCAGGTGGTACGCGAGGCTGTTGCCGACGATGCCGCAGCCGATCACCACCGCCCTCGCGCTGCTCGGGAATGTGCTCATTCCCGCTCCCGACGCCGGCAAAGCCGCCGCCTCCGCTCTCTGATGAGCTCCGTCGAGCCTACGCTCATTACGACCTCCTCCGGTGGATGTTGTCTCACAGCGCGTCTCGAATCGCACGCTCGAACCGCACGACGTGATCCCGCATCGTCTTCTCCGCCCCGCTTGCGTCGCCGTCGCGGATCGCCTCGAGCAGCGATCGAT
>JBBQPW010000187.1:0-5097 GCA_038216845.1 Gaiellales bacterium
GTCATCGCGGCCCTGCTGTGCATCGCATCCGTGCCGACCGGTGTGTTCACCATTGCTGGGCACTTTGTCGTCGTCGCGATAGCGCTGATCTCGGTCCGCCGCAGCGGCGGGGATCTCCCTCCGTTGGCGCGACGTCTCGCCGCAGTGTATGGGGTGCTTGGTGTCCTCGCGGTGCAGCTCTACGCCCCCGTCCTCGCTCATGCGGGAGGCGTAGTCGAGAACGCCTGGAGGCGGCCGGCTGCCGGTTACAAGCCCCTAACGAGCGGCTTCGCCCACCAGTTCGGCCAGGGATTCACGTCCGGCGTCGGGCCGATCTTGCTTGTGATCGCGATCCCGGTCGCCGTCGTCGGGCTCATTGGCGCCTTCGCCGTGACGCGGCGTGACTGGGCTCTTGCGCTCGGTCTCAGCCTCGGGCCTATCTTCCACGTCACCGTCGTGATCGCGCGCGGGCTCGCATTCTCACCGCGGTTCCTGCTCTTCCTCGTGTTTCCTGCGATTCTCGCCCTCGTCGAAACGCTGCGGTTTCTCGGCGCGTGGCTCGAGCACTGGACGACGAGCCCTCGCTGGTCGGCGGCGCTTCAGATCGGAGGCGCGCTCCTTGCCGGCGTGATCCTCGCCGCGCCGCTCGTCCACTACTACCGAGTGCAGAAGCAGCCCTACCGTGCCGCGCTCGCACGAGCGGTCGACCTGCGGCCGAACGGCGTCGTCCTCGCGGTCGACACGATGAAGCAGGGAGCGCTCTATTACGGCATCGAGCACCCGGACGGGACGCCGTTCGCCCTTGGGAAGACGCTCTTCATCGTCCGCTCCGTTACAGCTCTCGATGGCGCGCTGGCCGCAGCAGGGAATCGCCCTACCGTCGTTCTGACGAGTCTCGAACGGGTCCTTCGCGTCGGCCGCCCACCGCTCTACAACCGGGTAAGGGAGGGCTGGTCGCCGCGCGAAACGCTCCTCGGGAGCATCGGCGACGGCCGGATCACGATCTGGCTGCCGAGGCGCCCGTGACGAGGTCGAGCGCTGCCTGATCGTGCGCCGCGAGCACGACCACGTCCGTGGAGCAGTATTCGGCTATCTCGGGCGCGGTGGCCTCGAGCTCCGAAGCGGTATGGACCAGATCGCCGGCGAGCAGGTACACGTGGTCGTCTGTGCGGACGAGGAGCGACATGTGCCCGACGGTGTGCCCAGGGGTCGGAAGAAGCAGGAGTGTCCCGTCACCCGCGATATCCTGTGAGTGCGGAAAGGGCCCGACCGCAGGCCCGTCGAAGCTGGCAAGCCGCGGCACGAGGCGCGCCGGCAGCTGCCGCTGAACGTACCCACGGAGCCTCCCTCCAAACCCGCGAGCCAGGTTCCACTCGGCCTCCGAGACAATGACCTCCGCATTCGAGAACGCGTCGAGCCCGCCGACGTGGTCGGTGTGCAGGTGCGAGAGGACGACCCACCGAACGGCGCCCAAATCGATGCCCAGACCACGAAGCTGTTCGCCGGCCTCATCCTCGCGCGTGAGCTCGAAGCGGGCAAGCCGGAGGTACGGGTGCCATCTCGGTAGGAAGCCCGGCCGAGCGGCAGCAGCCGACTGGCCGGTGTCGAAGACGAGGACGCCGTCCGGGTGCACGACCGCGAACACATTGACCGGCTCGGTGGCGTCGCTCCAGCCGCCCGGCAGGTAGCGGCGCACGCCCCGCGTCGAGCGTTTCGGTCGAACCCGGCCGGTCGCGACGCCGACGATGCGCATCCGCAACGTCCGCTCAGAACGCCCGCGACTGGCCGCCGTCGACCGGGATACACGCGCCTGTCACCCATGAGGCCCGCGGTGAGACGAAAAACGCAACGACATCCGCAACCTCGTCAACCGTGCCAAATCGGTTCCACGGGATCTCCCGCTCGACAAAGGCGCTGATCGCCTCCGGATCCTCGGTCTGTCGCCGATCCCAGCTCCCACCGGGGAAGAGGATGCACCCTGGCGCGACGCTGAACACGCGGATCGCGTCCTTCGCGAGCTCGCGCGCCATCGACTTGGCCAGGCTGATCTCGGCGGCCTTCGCCATGTTGTAGCTCGGGCTACCTCCCGCCTCGCGCCCCCAGATGGACGAGATGATCGCGATTGCGCCTCCGCCACGCGCACGTAGGTGAGGCAGCGCCGCCCGTGAGACATGCGTGGCCGCATACACATTCCTGCCGAGAACGGAATCGAGATCGGCAGCATCCATCTCCTCGAACGAGCGCGCCCCGGAGGCGCCGACGTTGTTGACCACGATGTCCAGCCCGCCGAACCGCTCAACCGCAGCGTCCACCGCAGCGGCCGCCCCGTCGGATGTCGAGACATCGGCCACCACTCCGTGCGCGCGTTCAAGCCCGGCCGTCGCGGCCTCGAGTGACTCGGCGCCGCGAGCGCAGAACATGACCTCAGCACCTTCCTCGACGAGCCGAACCGCAATCCCCCGTCCGATGCCGCGACTCGAGCCCGTAACGAGCGCAACCTTGCCGCTGAGTTGGAGATCCACGGCCGCCGAGTATAGGAGTCCGGCCGTCGACCCTGACCCAGCTACGTTGCAGAGATGGCGACCACCCTCGTCCTGGCGCGGCACGGAGAGACCGACTGGAATCGCGACCGGCGCGTTCAGGGGCACTCGGACATTCCCTTGAACAATGCCGGTCGTGCGCAGGCGGAAGAGCTCGCGAAACAGATCGAGCACGAGTGCTTCGACGCTGTCTACGCGAGTGACCTTGCGCGGGCCAGGGAAACGGCGGAGATTGCAGCAGCGCGGGCCGACCTCCCGGTGCGCGAGCTCACGGACCTGCGAGAGCGGCACTTCGGCACATGGGAGGGGCTCACCGACGAGGTCATCCGGTCACGGTTTCCAGAATCCCGTAGCGGGCCGTGGGGCGACGGCGAAACGATCGAGGAGATGTCTGCCCGGGTCGTCGCGGTGTTACGCGCGATCGCGGCTGAGCATCGTGGCGGGACCGTCCTCGTCACGACCCACGGTGGCCCGATCCGCGCTGCGTTGCGGGCATCCGGCGTCGAGCCGACGGAGCCGATCGAGAACTGCCACGTCACGCGAATCGAGGTCGCCCAGGACGGTGCCCTGAGGTGGCTCGATGAGTGATGCGGCGGGATCGTCCGCTCCAGGGGCAGGCGAGCGACGCTCAGTGGGGTGTCGAGCTGCGTCTGAGCCAGACGACGAGGACGAGCGCCGCAAGAGGAGGCGGGCGAACCCACCATAAGGGCACGAAGTGGAGATGGATAACAGACCCGGTCGCGCCCACGGTGAGAATCGGCAGCGTCCGTGGATAATGGCGGCGTCTGTGACGGTCGCGATGTTGCCCGTGTCGTAGACCCTCTTCGGCATCGGCTGCGCGTCGTCCCGAGGTATGAGCGTCTGCGAGGCGACGTACCCGCCGACCGCGAGGACGACAACGGCTGCCGATACGAGAAGACCTTGCGCATGGCGCTGAGCGTATTCCTTCCGCCACAGAGCGCGGGCCGGGCAGACTTTGGAAACCGAGATTTCGCATAGAGGACGACGAGATCGAACGCGTGCCCGAGGGGCAGCTCGCGCAGCAGTGCATCCATCGCATCTACGACGCGGACGACCATGGTTTTCAAGCCGAAACGGCTAGGCTGCGTACGGTGGAGGACTACACGAACAAGTACAAGGGCGAGCAGGTGGAGCTGGCGCTTTTCGGCGGCGAATATCAGGAGGGCGTGCTTACGGCCTACTGCTCGATCGAGGACGTCCCGCACGTCGAGCTGAACGGACACATCCTGGTGCCGTTGCAGAATGTCGCCTCGCTGCACTGCTCGAGCCGCTGCGATGCGCCCGAGCCCGATTGGCCACCGCGCGGGCTCGAGGACGAGCGAGACGACGAGTAGCCCGGTGCGGCTCGCTGCCGCCAGCAACGTCCTGAAGGTATGGCTGCTCGTGGCCATTCCTACCGCGGCCGCCGGCGGGATCGGCTGGCTCGTCGCCGGCGAGCGGGGGAGCTTCCTGTTCGGCGGCTGTTCGTTCCTCGGCTGGGCAACCGTCTACATCGTCGGCGACCGCGCGCTCCTCGGCATGCTCGGAGGCCGACCGTTTGCAGTCGCCGAGAATCCACTGCTGCGCTCGACGGTCGATCGCCTCGCCGCCGGATTCCAGATTCTCCCGCCGCGGCTCTTCCTGATCGACGATCCTTTTCCGCGAAGCTTCTCCGTGGGCCGCGGGCCTCGGAGCGCGGCCATCGCAGTGAGCACTGGTCTCCTCGGCGCCTTGCCTCCGGACGAGCTCTCCGCGCTGCTCGCTCACGAGGTCGCGCATATCCGCAGGCGTGATGTGCTCCCGCAGACCTTCGCCGTCCTGACCGCGCAGATACTCATCGAAGCAAGCCGTCTCGGAGGCTGGTTCGCGCGACCGCTTCTCTACATCCTCGCCCCCGTCGCGGCCGCGATCGTGCATCTCGAGCTGTCCGACAAGCGCGAGCTCGCAGCAGACGCCCGCGCCGCTCAAGTAACCGGAGGCGCCCACGACCTTGCGGATGCTCTGCACAGACTCGACCGGGCCGCCGAGCTCGTGTCGTTCGCCGCGCCACCTGCCACGGCCCCTCTCTACCCACTCGACCTCTTCGACGACTCACGGCTCGTGCGGATGTTCAAGACGCACCCCCCGCTCGAGAGCCGGCTCGCACGCCTGCGCGCACTCGGGTCATAGTTGACGTCGGCCAGGAACAGCTGCTCATTCGCGGTCAGGATCCGAAGGATCATGACCGCGAACGTGCCGCGGGCGGCACCCTTCGAGGGTCGTCAGCGAGGCGTATGGATCCGCAAGCTAATGCGGAGCCCGTTTCTTGCCAACTGCTCCTTCGCAGGTCAGGATCCGAAGGATCATGACCTGCGAACGTGCCGCGGGCGGCACGCTTTAGGGGTCTTCCGCGATCCGCGAATCCGCGCTAGCGGATTCGCGGATCTTGCGTAAAGGAATTGGGCGGCAACCTACTCTCCCGGGGGCTTGCGCCCCGAGTACCATCGGCGCGAACGGGCTTAACTTCTCTGTTCGGAATGGGAAGAGGTGTACCCCCGTCGCTATGACCGCCCAAACTGTCAAAGGCGCCGTTCGACGG
>JBBQPW010000188.1:0-5067 GCA_038216845.1 Gaiellales bacterium
GCCCGGGCTGCGGCGGACGCCAAGAGCATCCTGGCGGCGCGGCGGTTCCACGGGACAGCGGTGCCGCGGCCGTTTCACGGCGTCCTCCACTGGCTCGGGCAGAAGCTGCGGACGCTCGCGAGACCGTTCGCGTGGCTCGGCCGGCATCTGCCCGGCGGCACAGCGACCGTGTGGGTCCTCGCCGCCGTGGCGATTCTCGGCGCCGCGGGGGTGCTCGCGACGAAGGTTGCCCGCCGGCGTTCGGCCGCAGCCATCACCTCCTCTCGACGGGCGCGCCACCCTGTGGAGACCGACCCGGCAGCGCTCGAACGCGAAGCCGACGAGGCGGAGCGTCGCGGCGAGCTGGAACGTGCTCTTCGCCTTCGCTTTCGCGCGGGCCTGCTTCGTCTCGCGCGTGACGATGCGATTCCGCCGGAGCGCTCGCTCACGACCGGAGGGGCGCGCCGCGCGCTCCAGATCCCCGAGTTCGACGGCCTCGCGGGTAGCTTCGACGAGATCGTCTATGGTCGCCGGCCTCCGACCAAGGCGGATGTCGAGGAGTCGCGGGCCGCCTGGCGCACCGTACTCGGCCGGGTAGGCAGCACGTGAGTCGCGGCTGGAAGATCGGGATCGGGGTCGTCGTCGCGATCGTCGGGGTCAACGCGTTGCTCTCGCTGCTCGGGTCGCTCACGGGAGGAACGCCCGGTGGGCCGACGTCCTCGACGTACGCGACGGGGCCCGATGGACTCGCGGCCTACGCGTCGTTGGTGGCGAGGGCCGGGCACCGTGTCGTTCGCCTGCGAGAGCCGGCTGCCAAGGCCGTCCTCGATCCTGACATGACGCTGGTCGTGCTCGACCCGACGTTCGTGTCGCCCGACGATGCACGTGCGTTGCGCCGCTTCGTCAGCGCGGGGGGTCGCCTCGTTGCCGGTGGAACGAGCTCCGATACGTGGCTGCTTCGCGTTCTGCCCGGCGGGCCGAGGTGGTCTCCGGAGGGTGAGACCAGCGCGCACACCCTCGCCCCGGTGCCCGAGCTCAGCGGCCTGAGGCACGTCGAGGCGGCCGGTGTCGGCTCGTGGCAGGCGGCCGGACCGGCGCTGCCGTCGCTCGGGGGTGCGGAATCGGTCGTGCTCGCCGTGGCGTCGGTCGGTCGTGGCCGGCTTCTCATGCTCGCCGATGCCTCACCGCTCGAGAACGGGTTTCTCGCTCGCGGAGACAACGCCACGCTTGGCGTCGGCCTCGCCGGCTCTCGCCGACGGCCAGTCGTCTTCGCGGAGTCGTACCACGGCTACGGGAAGAGCGCCGGGTTGGTCGCAATCCCGAGCCGCTGGCGCGCGCTCTTCCTCCTCGGCGGGGCCGCTGTCCTTGCTCTGATGCTCGCGCGAGGCCGTCGTCTCGGGCCGGCGGAACGGGAAGGTCGCGAGCTGGCGCCCTCCCGGCAGGTCTACGTCGATGCTGTTGCGGCCCTACTTGCGCGCACCCACGATCGCCGGACCGTCGCGAGGGTTTTGCGCGCGCGGGCGGAGGCGATCGTCGCCCGCTCGGGCGGGAACCGCACGCTTGCCTCCGCCGAGATGATCGGGCTCGATGCGAGTGAGGTCATGGCCCTCCTCCAAACTGAGCCCTCCGACGACGGCTTGCTGGCGGCGGGCCGGTCGTTGGCGAAACTCGAGCGCATTGCGATGAGGAGGCAGGCATGAGAGAGGTGCGTGATCGAATCCAACGTGAGGTGGCGAAGGTGGTGGTCGGGCTCGAGGACACCGTCGACCATCTCGTGGCGGCGATCGTCGTCAGCGGTCACGTGCTGCTCGAAGGTGTTCCCGGGGTCGCGAAGACGCTGCTCGCGAGCGCGACTGCGCGGTCGCTGGGCCTCGACTTCCGGCGCGTCCAGTTCACACCGGACATGCTTCCGTCGGACCTGACCGGGACGATGGTGCTGCGCGGCGCCGAGCTCGTGTTCCGGCCGGGCCCTGTCTTCACCAGCATTTTCCTGGCCGACGAAGTCAACCGCACGCCGCCGAAGACGCAGGCCGCGCTGCTCGAGGCGATGCAGGAGCGGCAGGTGTCCGTCGACGGGCACCCACGGCCGCTGCCCGATCCCTTCCTCGTCGTCGCGACGCAGAACCCGATCGAGTACGAAGGGACGTACCCGCTCCCGGAGGCTCAGCTCGACCGGTTCCTCTTCAAGCTCGAGGTCGGGTACCCGGGCGACGAGGCAGAGCGCCGGATTCTCGACCTCCACCACGATGGAGTCCGGCCATCCAGCCTCGACGAGCTCAAACGGGTCGTCTCCCTCGAGGATCTCCAGGGCGCAAGAGCACTCGTGTCGGCGACCACGGTCTCCGGCGAGGTGCTGGACTACCTCCTCGCGGTCGTGCGCGCGACGCGCGCGCTGCCGAGCGTCGAGCTTGGTGCGAGCCCGCGGGCGTCGGTCCACCTGCTCGCGGCCGCAAAGGCCTGGGCGCGACTCGACGGCCGTGACTTCGTGACGCCCGACGACATCGCCACGCTGGCCCGCCCGGTCCTCCGGCATCGACTATTGCTACGGCCAGAGGCGGAGCTCGAGCGTTTCCGGCCCGACGACGCGATCGCGGCCGCGCTCGAAGTCGTGCCCGTGCCGCGGTGAGCATCCGACCGCGCGTCGCGTACCTGCTGGCCGCGGTCGCACTCGCTGCGCCGCTCGTACCCGCGGCGTGGGTCGTGCTCGCGGCGGCGGTCGTGCTCGTCGCGGCCGGCGTCGACGTGTTCGCCGCGCGCACGATGCCCGTGGTCGAACGGGTCGCTCCACATGTCCTCGCGCGGGGCGTTCCGGCGCCGTTCAGCCTGGTCGCCTCTCCCGGTCTGCAGACGATCGTGAGACAGCCAGGCGTCGCCGATCTCGCGCTCGAGCCGCAGGAGGGTGTCGCCAGGGTCGACGGGCAGCTGGTCGGCCGTCGACGCGGGCGACACATGCTGCCGGCTCCGGCAGCCCGCGTTGACGGGCCGCTCGGACTCGGTTGCTGGTATCGGCAGTGCGGCGAAGAGACGGAGGTCGTCGTCTACCCGGACGTGCCTCAGGCTCGTCGCCTTGCGCGGGCCGCGCGAACCGGGTTGCTCACCTCGGAAGGACGTCGCCGCGGCCCGCTGGGACTGGGCACGGAGTTCGAGTCCGTTCGCGATTACCAGGACGACGACGACGTTCGCCAGATCAACTGGCCCGCCACACAGCGGCTCGGGCGACCGATGTCGAACCAGTACAGGATCGAACGCGAGCGGGATGTCGTCTGCGCGATCGACTGCGGCCGGCTGACGGCGGCTCCGCTCGGGGATCGCACACGGCTGGACGTCGCGCTCGACGCCGTTGCGGCCATTGCGGAAGCCGCGGACGCGCTGGGCGATCGGGCTGGAGTGGTCGCTTTTGACGACACCGTCCGTTGCTCTCTGACGCCGAGACGGCGCGGCGCGAAGGCCGTGCTCGCGTCGGTCTTCGATCTCGAGCCTCGCATGGTCGACAGCGACTACGCTCGCGCGTTCGCGTCCGTTGGCGGCGGCAAGCGAGCACTCGTCGTTCTGTTCACCGACCTGATCGAGGAAGCAGCGGCGCGGCCACTGCTCGACGCCGTCCCTGTGCTCGTCCGACGCCACGCGGTCGTCGTCGCGAGCGTGGCAGACGAGGATCTCGAGCGAGTTGTCAGCACTGAGCCTCGAACCATGGTCGACGTCTACCGGACGGTTGCGGCGAACGATGTGCTCGCGGCGCGTGACCGGGTCGTCGCAGCGCTCCGCCATGTCGGTGCCGAGGTCGTCACTGCTGCGCCGGACGCCTTCGCAGCCGCCTGCGTCAGGTCGTACGTGCGCCTGAAGGCCCGCGCGCTGTTCTAGGCGCCCGCCCGCGTGTTGCGACGAGACCCCAGTAGAGGACGCCGAGCCCGAAGCCGACCGCCAGGACCCATGCCAGACCGAGCCCGGCGGGAGTGAGGAATCCCTCGACCAGGCCCGCGACGACGAGCAAGGGCATCGTGCCCAGTACCACCTGGACGGATTCGCGAGCGCGGGCGCCGAGCGCCGCGGTGCGCGTGGCGCGGCCGGGCTCGACGAGCGCCCAGCCGAGCCTCATGCCGGCGGCCCCCGCGACGACGATGCAGGACAGCTCGAGGACGCCGTGGGCGGTGACCAGTTCGATGAACCGGCGCCCGTTCCCGGATTCGATGGCGAGACCGCCGACGGCCCCGAGCAGGATCCCGTTGTAGACGAGCACGACGGCGCTGCCGACGCCGAAGAGGATGCCGGCGGCGAGCGCCAGAAACGTGACACGGATGTTGTTCGTGAAGATCTGGCTCGCGACCGCCGACTTCTCGTCGGGCGCGAGCCCCAGGTTCGTGCCCGATGGTCGCGGCTCGGTCACGGAGCGGTACGCCGCCGGAACGAGCCCGGATGCCGCTCCCGGGTCGCGCAGCGCCCACCCACCCGCCAGGAGGGCCGGCCCGAAGAGACATGCCGTGGCGATCGCGACTGGCAACAGCTGCGAGGCGACGAGACGCCAGTACCCCGTCGCTGCGAACGCACGCAGCGATGCCGTGCGATTGCGCGCTCCGTAGACGAGATGACGGGCTCGGGTGACGAGGGTTTCGAGATCGGCGACGAGCGGGTCGCCCGGGAACAGACGCCGCGCGAGCGAGAGGTCGGCCGCGGTGCCCCGATAGAGAGTGCCGAGGCGCCGGACTCCGGCCTCTCCGAGGCGCTCGGGCCGGCCGGACGAGCGTTCGACGAGGTTGGTCAACTCGTCCCACATCCCCTTCCGCTCGGCCGAGAAGCTGCGTACGGTCACGACATGGACTCCGACGTGCGCGCGACGTACGACGATCGCATCACGATCGCGACCCCCGAGGGTGTCGACCTGCTCTTGACGCTGGCGGGAGTCGGCTCTCGCTTCGCCTCGGCCCTCGTCGATCTGTTGATCCAACTTGTGATCATCGTCTCGGTGACGATAGTGGGCTCGCAGGCCGGACTCGGCGGCTACGGAGCCGCAATCGTGGCCATCGTCAGCTTCGTCGTGGTCTTCGGGTACGACGTGTTCTTCGAGGTGCTCGCCTCGGGTCGGACGCCGGG
>JBBQPW010000189.1:0-4787 GCA_038216845.1 Gaiellales bacterium
GAGCCGCTGGCTGAAGTACAGGCCGCCACTCGACTCGACATTCTCGCGCATCCGTTCCGTGCGAACGACCAGCCCTTCGACGAGCCACGCGAAGCGGTCGAGCATGTAGTCGACCGCGAGGAAGGAGTCGGGCAACACCACGCGCTCCGCCGAGGAGTGCGAGATGTCGCGTTCATGCCACAGCGCGACGTTCTCGAAGCCGACGAGCGCGTTCGCTCGGACGACACGCGCCAACCCGCAGATGCGCTCCGCCGTGATCGGGTTCCGCTTGTGCGGCATCGCCGAGGAGCCTTTCTGGCCGCGACCGAACGGCTCCTCGACCTCGCGCACCTCAGTGCGCGCGAGGTGTCTGATCTCGGTTGCGAAGCGGTCGAGCGAGGATGCGACGAGCGCCAACGCAGAGAGCAACTCGGCGTGGCGGTCGCGCTGGAGGATTTGCGTTGAGCTCGGCGCCGGCTCGATCCCGAACTGCTCGCAGGCCAGCCGTTCGACCTCAGGGCTCGTCGCCGAATACGTGCCGACGGCCCCGGAGAGCTTGCCGACGCGCAGGCCGTCGACGGCCCGTGCGAACCGCCCGCGATCGCGGTCGAGAGCAAACGCCCATCCTGCGAGCTTCAACCCAAACGTGGTCGGTTCGGCGTGGACGCCATGTGTTCGCCCGATCGTGAGGGTCGCGCGATGTTCCTCGGCGCAACGAACCACCACATCGAACGCGCGGTCGAGGCCGGCAAGGACAATGCGACCTGCGTCCTGGATCGTGAGCGAGAGCGCGGTGTCGACAACATCGGACGACGTGAGCCCGTAGTGGAACCAGCGGCCTTCCGGCCCGAGCGTCTCGGCGACCGCGTCGACGAAGGCGGCAACGTCGTGGTTCGTCTCGCGCTCGATCTCCGCAACGCGTTTCGGCGACGGCGCGACGGCGCCCTCTCGGATCGCAGCGGCAGCCTCCGCTGGAACCGTTCCGACTGCCGCCCACGCGTCGAGCGCCGCGAGCTCGACGTCGAGCCAGCGCCCGAGCCTCGCCTCGTCCGACCAGATCTCGGCCATGACGGGGCGGGAGTAACGGGCAATCACTGCGCCGATTGTAGTGACGCGCCCGGCGACGCCTGCGACGCCACCGCGATATCCGTCCGGTAGCGCATTCCGTCGAACGAGATCTGGCCGGCGCCGGCGTACGCCGCAGCCTTCGCGTCCGCCAATGTTTCGCCGCGCCCGACGACGTTGAGGACGCGTCCGCCGTTCGTGACGAGCTGCCCGCCGCGCAGCGCCGTCCCCGCATGGAACACAAGAGCGCCGGCTTTCTCCGCGGCTGCGATTCCGTGGATCGGTGAACCGATGTCCCCGGCCCCCGGGTAGTCGCCTGCGGCGAGCACAACGGTGACCGCGGCTCCGTCAGAGCGAAGCGAGACGCCGGCGAGCTCACCGTACGCGGCTGCGGCCAGCGCCTCGAGCAGGTCACCCTCCAGGAGCGGGACGAGCGACTGCGTCTCGGGGTCGCCGAAGCGGCAGTTGTACTCGAGCACCTTCGGCCCCTCGGCGGTGAGCATCACGCCCGCGAAGAGGCAGCCGATGAACGGGGTCCCGCGCTCCGCGAGCTCGCCGAGAACAGGCCGGTGGACGAGAGCGAGAAGCTCCTCTACGGCCGCATCGTCGAAGCCGTCGACAGGGGCGAACGTCCCCATGCCACCGGTGTTCGGGCCTTCGTCCCCGTCGTAGGCGCGCTTGTAGTCCCGCGCTACCGCAAGAGGCGCGGCGTCGCGGCCGTCGCAGAGAGCGAGCAGCGAGACCTCCGGCCCGTCGAGGAGCTCCTCGATCACGAGTGGGCCTCCGAACGCGGAGACCTCGGCCAGTCCGGCATCGAGCTCGGCTTGCGTACGGCACACGACTACGCCTTTACCCGCTGCGAGCCCGTCGGCCTTCACGACGCACGGCGGCCGGGCGATCGTCAGCGTTGCGGCCGTCGGGACTCCTGCCATCTGCATGACGTCCTTCGCGAACGCCTTCGAGCCCTCGATCGCCGCGGCGCCCGCGCTCGGCCCGAAGACCGCGATCCCACCGCGCCGTAGTTCGTCGGCAACACCGGCGACGAGAGGCGCCTCGGGGCCGATCACTGCCAAATCGATCCCGAGCGCGCGCGCCAGATCGAGTAGCGCCTCTGGATCGTCGGCCCGCGCGGGGTGGCAGATCCCGAGCGCGGCGATTCCCGGATTCCCGGGGGCCGCGTGCAGCGCCGTGAGCAGCGGCGACTGGGCGAGCGTCCAGGCGAGCGCGTGCTCGCGCCCACCCGACCCGACGAGGAGCACCTTCACGCGCCGAGTGTAGAGGCCGCGCTTGACACGTCTCGCAACGTCCGCCAGGGTCACAGCGTGGCGGGTCCGGGAACGGCGCAGTTCCACTTCAGCGCGGAGATCTACGACCTCGGCGTCGGGCGCTACGGCAACGCACTGGGGAGCGGCACACGCAAAGGCGATCGACGTTCGACCCGGCGACCGCGCTCTCGACGTCGGCTGCGGGCCATGTGCGCTGACGCTGGCGCTGGCAGGCATCGTCGGGCCCGAGAACGTGTACGCCGTGGACCCGTCGCCGCCTTTCGTCGAAGCGTGCGCCGCGCGCGTACCCGGAGCGGACGTTCGACTCGCCCCGGCCGAGGCGTTGCCCGAGTTCGGCGTCCACTTCGACGTCGTCAGCTCGCAGCTCGTCCTCAACTTCATGACCGACCCGGGCAAGGGAGTGCGCGCGATGCGCACCGCTGCGCGCCCGGGTGGCACAGTGGCCTCGGTCGTCTGGGATTACGCCGGCGAGATGTGGATGCTGCGGCACTTCTGGGACGCGGCCGTGGCGCTCGACCCGGACGCGCCCGACGAAGGAAAAACGATGCGTAACTGCAGCCCCGACGAGCTCGCCGCACTCTGGCGGACGTGCGGCATGAGCGATGTCCAGACTGCCGAGCTCGTCGTCGAGGCTGCGTACACCGACTTCACCGATTACTGATTGCCGTTTCCGACGGGGATCGGCCCCTGGAGTGCGTACTTTGCGTCGCTCGACCCGAATCGGCAGGAGGCGCTGCGGCAGGAGTGCTACCGACAGCTCGGCTCGCCCGGTGGAGCGTTCGAGCTGACCGCACGCGCCTGGCTCGTGCGGGGAGCCTCTCCGTCAGGGCAGGGCGAGCACGCTCGCGCGGGACTGGCCGGTGCCGACGAGCGTGATCGGCAGATCGAGCGCCTCCTCCACGAAGCGAACGTACTCGCGCGCGGCGGCCGGCAGCTCCGGCCCGTCGAGCGCCATCTCCCAGCCGGGGAGCGTCTCGAACACCGGCCGACAATGGTGGAAGTCGGACTGGTGCGCAGGGAACTCCTCGGTCTCCGACCCGTCGGGCAACGCGTAACGGACGCACACCGGGATCTCGCCGAACGTCGACAGCACATCGAGCTTCGTGAGCGCGAGTGACGTCATCCCGTTCAGCCGCACCGCATAGCGGAGCGCGACGAGATCGAGCCAGCCGCAGCGTCGCTCGCGGCCGGTGACGGTGCCGAACTCGCCGCCTAGCTCACGCACGCGCTCCTGCGCCACACCCTCGATCTCGCTCGGAAACGGCCCCTCGCCGACGCGCGTGACGTACGCCTTCGACACGCCGAGCACCGCGTCGATGCGGTTCGGTCCGATCCCGAAGCTGACCGCGGCGCCCGCGGCGATCGGGCTGGACGAGGTGACGAACGGGTACGTGCCGTGGTCGAGGTCGAGCAGCGTCCCTTGCGCGCCCTCGAACAACACGCGCTTCCCGGCGCGAAGTGCGCGATCAACCAGGAGCGAGGTGTCCGCGACATAGGGCCCGAGCCGCTCGGCGTGCGCAGCCGCTGCCTCGTACACGTCGCCTGCGTCGAAGGGGTCGATCTCGTAGACGCGCTCGAGCCAGATGTTCTTCTCGGCGACCGCAAGGTCGATCTTCTGGCGCAGTATCTTCGGGTCGAGCAGGTCCTGCACGCGGATGCCGATGCGTGTCGCCTTGTCCGCATAGGCGGGGCCGATGCCGCGGCGTGTCGTCCCGATCTGAAGGTTGCCGAGCCGCCGCTCACGCGAGCCGTCGAGCGCGACGTGCCACGGCATGATCAGATGGGCGTTACCGGAGACGAAGACGAGCCCGGCGGTGTCGTGGCCGCGCCCTTCGAGGTCGTCGAGCTCGCCGATCAAGACCGCAGGGTCGACGACGCAGCCTGCGCCGATCGCGCTCTGCTTGCCCTGGATGATCCCGGACGGGATCGCGCGGATCTTGTAGACCTCGTCGCCGACGACGATCGTGTGCCCGGCGTTCGGCCCGCCCTGGTAACGGCAGACGAGGTCGGACTCGGAAGCGAGCAGGTCGACGATCTTGCCTTTCCCCTCGTCTCCCCACTGCGCACCGACGATCACAGTCGCAGGCACGTGGCACATTCTCGCAGAGAAGCCATCGGGCGAATGGTCGTGTCTCCCTCCGACTCTCCGACGTCGAGTGCCCCAGACGGGTGATAGCGATGTCGATCTGCCCGTGTTGTGCTGCACGGCGTGAATCAGCGAGTGATGCACACCGTCTGGGCTCGCGAAAGCGAGATGTCGATCTCGGTCGAGGACTTGGAGGCGAAGCAAGATGGGTAGCACCGTCCTTGCAATCTGGGCAGAACCGCCGATGACCGGCAGCACGCGGTCTCCTACCGTGGCCGAAAGCACTTCGACCCTGCTGATTACACAGCGACAACGGAGGAATCCGAGATGAGCACACCCGACAAGCCTGCGTCCCGCTACAGCCGGAAGAA
>JBBQPW010000190.1:0-4743 GCA_038216845.1 Gaiellales bacterium
TGCCGACCCGTTGGCGCTCCTCACACGGCACCGTGACGACGGCCACCGGACCTACATCGTGTCCGCAAGCCTCCAGGAGATCGTGGAGTACGTCGCGAACGACCTCGGCTTCGACGGAGCGATCGGCTCGACCTGCGAGGCGGTCGACGGCGTCTTCACGGGACGATCGCTCCGCCCTTGCTACGGGCCGCACAAGGCAGAGGCTGTACGGGAGCTCGCGGCCCGCGAAGGGATCGACCTGACTGCCTCGACCGGCTACTCCGACTCGCACACCGACCTCACCTTTCTCGAAACCGTCGGGCACCCGGTCGCGATCAACCCCGACCGCAAGCTGCGACGCATCGCGAAAACACGCGGCTGGCCGATTCTCCGTTTCGAGAAGTTGGTGCGAGCAGCAACCGTCGGCGGTCCTCGCACAACACACACTCGATAGCTGTCCGGCCCTACTTCCATGCTTGACAGTCGATGACGGAAACCACGGGGCGAGGCCGCTTGCTCGTTGCGATGCGAGAGGCGCGGGACGAGGCCGCCCCGTTCGCACTGGCTGCCGGCGCGGTCCTGGTGACGCTCTCGGTCGTCAGTCGGAGTGCCCACTGGGAGCTCCTCGGACACCGGTTGTGGTGGGTGTGGCTCATAGTCGCAGCGCCGTATGCCGGCCTCGCCGCGACGCTGCTCTTCGGTGTGGCCCGCCTGGTTCGCCACGACCACAGAAGGGAGATCGTGATCGGCCTGCTCGGGCTGGTCTGGGTGTGCAACGTCCTCGGCGTCGTCGTTCTGGTCGTATCGTTGATCTCCCCGTCGGGCGTCCACGTGACGGGACGGCAGCTTCTGCTCAGCGGCGGCGTGATGTGGTTCACCAACACGATTGCGTTCGGACTCGCCCTCTGGGAGCTCGATTGCGGCGGGCCGGTGGCACGCGCGCTCGCCCCGAGTCGCTCCTGCCCCGACATTCAGTTTCCCCAGGATGAGAACCGAGAGCTGGCGCGGGAGGGCTGGGCTCCACGCCTGTGGGACTACCTCTACGTCTCGTTCACCAACTCGATCGCGTTCAGCCCTACGGACGCGATGCCGCTCACGCGTCCCGCCAAGACCCTGATGGCGGCCGAGTCCATTCTCTCGGCCATCACCGTTCTTCTCGTCGCGGCACGCGCTGTGAACATCCTCAGATAGGTGCGATGAGCAAGGAGATGGGATAAGGAAGGAGATTAGGACAGACTGAAGTCTGTCCTAATCGCTGTTTACATTTCTGTCCCCATCGCCACCGCCGCGCTACATCATTGCGCCCTCTAGCCGGAGCAGATGCTCCTTCCGCTCGAGCCCGCCGCCGTAGCCGACGAGAGCGCCCGTCGAGCCGACGATGCGGTGGCATGGCAGGACGATCGGGACGGGATTCCTGTTCATGATCGTTCCAACCGCTCGCGCGGCACCCGGCTTGCCGGCGCGCGCTGCCAGCTCACCGTACGTCGCCGTTTCGCCGTAAGGGACGCGCGCCAGCTCCCCGAGCACCCGAACGCTGAACGGAGTGAGGTTGCGGAGGTCGAGGGTAAGATCGAACGTGTTGCGGCGTCGGTCGAAGTACTCGTCGAGCTCGCGCCGGACGTTGTCCACCGCTTTCGGCGCTCGGAGGACGCGTGGCCCCGCGAGACGGCCCAGATACTCGAGCTCGCGATCGGGTTCCGGGTCGAAGGAGACCCGCAGGAGCCCGCGTCCGGATGCGGCGACGAGCAGCGGGCCGACGGGCGACTCGACGATGTCGTAGGCGGCGTCGAGCAGACCCGTCTGGGCGGCCGCGTCGCGGAAGCGGTTATCGAGATCGGCGGTGACGTTCATGGCTGTCCTTTCTTTCGCAGGCGGCGAACGCCGGAAGACGTGGCCTGGCGCGCAGCGGTCGAATTCGAGCCGAGCGCTGCTGCGATCTGGTCGTAGGTCAGGTCGTACCCGTAGCGCAGGACCACGGCGGCACGTTCGGTCGGGGGTAGTCCGTCGGTGAGGTCGCCGAGGTCCTCGTAGGCAGGTCGCCGATCCTCGTGCGGAACCTCGGGCAACTCGTCCGTCGGTCGCGCGCGACGATGCGTGTCGATGGCAACTCTCTCGGCGATCGTCAGGACCCAGCCGCGGAGATTCTCCGCGTCCCGTAGGCGTCCGTAGGCCGCAAGCGCGCGCAGGAAGGTCTCCTGGAACGCATCCTCGGCACGTTGCGCGCCGAGACGCTTACGCAGCACGCCGAGAACGAGCCCTCGGTGCTCGGCGTAGAACGTCTCGAATGGGGGAATCACGGTCACAGGGATATCTAACGCAGTCGCAGGCCGATCTGTGAGACTCAGGCAATGCGCGTCGCCGTCGTCGGACACGTCGAGTGGATCCGCTTCTGCCGTGTCGAGAGCATGCCGAAGCGAGGCGAGATCTCGCACTCCGTCGACGACTGGGAACAGGTTGGTGGCGCTGGGGCGGTGGCCGCGATCCAGCTGGCGCGCCTCGGCGCCGAAACGCTGCTGTTCACTGCGCTCGGCGAGGACGAGCTCGGGCGCGCGTCGCGAGAGGAGCTCGAAGCGGCGGGTATCTCCGTTCACGCGGAGACGGTACGGCCGCCACACCGCTGGGCGTTCACCCATGTCGACGACACCGCAGAGCGGACGATCACCACCGTCGGCCGCAAGCTGCGCCCGCGTGGGAACGACGAGGATCTGCCGTGGCACGAGCTTGCAACCGCGGATGCCGTGTTCTTCGTCGCCGGTGACGAAGACGCGCTGCGTCGTGCCCGGCGGGCGCGCGTTCTTGTCGCTACCTCGCGCGAGATCGAGGTGTTGCGCCGCGGTGGTGTCCAGCTCGACGCGCTCGTCGGCAGCGGGCGTGACGAGGCAGAGCGCTACCAACCCGGTGAACTCGACCCGGCGCCTGATCTCGTCGTCTCGACGTCGGGCTCGCTCGGCGGCTGGTCGCAGCCGGGCGGCCCGTTCGCGGCCGCCGCGGTTCCCGGGCCTATTGTCGATGCCTACGGCGCCGGCGACTCCTTCGCCGCGGGTCTGACGTACGCGCTCGGTGCGGGGGAGTCGCCCGCCGAGGCGGTCTCGTTTGCTGCCACGTGCGGGGCGGCTGCCTTGACCGGACGGGGTGTCGCTCCGCAGCCGGTCACGTTCGGCTGATGCTCAGACCGCGTGACGCATCCAGACATTCGGCTCCCAGTAGCTGCCGGCGTCGGTCTCGCGGTCAATCGTGACCGGTGCGAGCCCGCCAGGGACCGGGTAGTCACCGCTCTCAGGGAAGGCCATCCCCGCCCACGATTCCCATTCGGCGACGGTGCCTGTGATTCGCAATGACTTGGGTTCCGGCCTCAGTACCGTCGCTCCGAGGCGTTCGTGGACCCGGAGCCACGGATCGAAGAACGATCCGTCCGCACGTCGCCAGGCTGCGTAGCGCTCGATCGGCACGAGCGGGTAGCGGTCCTTCAGATTCGGCCGCACAGGTGCGATGAGGCCGCCGAGATCGTGCCGCCGTGCGATCTCGAGCATCGTCTGAAGTGCCACCGTGCTCAGGCCACGCCCCTGGGCAGCACGCGGGATCATGATCACGAGCGCGCAGAGCGTGTTGGCGTCGCCCTCGTCGAACCCGCGTGCGATCGCGCCGTCGATGCCGGCGGGGAGGTCGGTGACAGTTCCGTCCCAGCGCAAGGGAATCGTCCGCGCGCGTCCGAGGATCTCGTCGTCATCGGCGACCAGGTGAAACTGCAAGTCGGGAAGCTCCTCGGTGAGGCGGCCCCAGTACCGGTTGAGGACGTCGCCGTGGTTGTTGTACTCGGGGAAGAGATCACATGTTGCTTCCCAGGCGGGCTCCGTCAGATCGGGGCGTTCCGAGACGGTGAAGGCGTGCACAGCGCCGATCATGCCGTATCGCCGATCAAGAGTTGCGTAGTGGGGGAAAGTGGTTTAGAGTGGGGCACTGTGGGAGACGCGGAAGGGCCTGGATCATGTTTTACGGCGAGCACGAGCACACCCTCGACGACAAGAGCCGCCTCACGTTGCCGGCTCGGTTTCGCGACGAGTGGGAGGCCGGCGTCGTGATCTCGAAGGGCCTGGACGCGAACCTCGACGTGTACCCGGATGCCGTCTGGCGGAGCACTGTCGATGCCCGCCTCGGTGAGCTCGACTCGTTCTCGGGCGAGGCGCGCCGGCTGAAGCGGTTCTTCTTCCACGGTACGTCGGTCGCCGTCCCCGACAAACAGGGTCGCGTGCTGATCCCGCCGGCGCTCGCGCGGCACGCGGGCCTCGACAAGGACGTGTTCGTGATCGGCGTCCAGGACCACCTCGAGGTCTGGAACCGAGAAGCCTGGTCAGAGCACCTGAACGAGGTCGAAGGGAGCGCGGACGATGTTGCCGAACGTCTTGCAGAGAAGCGCAGCTGATCACGTCCCTGTTCTCGCCGCCGAAGTGCGCGAGCTCCTCGCGGTGCAGCCGGGGGAGACCGTCGTCGACGCGACGTTCGGCGCGGGTGGGCATTCGCGCATTCTTGCCGCCGACCTCGCCGGAGACGGCAAGCTCGTTGCGATCGACCGCGACCCGGGCGTAAAGCCGCTGTTCGACCGGTTCAAGGCCGGCGCGGGCGTCGACGTGCGCTTCCTGCGCGGCGACTTCTCTGTTGTTCTCACCCAGCTGGCGGCCAACGATGTTCGGGCCGACGCGATCCTCCTCGACCTCGGTGTCTCCTCGATGCAGATCGACCAGCCGGAGCGCGGCTTCTCGTACGCCA
>JBBQPW010000191.1:0-4742 GCA_038216845.1 Gaiellales bacterium
CACGACGGAGTGCTCCTGCAGGTTGTGCCCCTCGCCCGGGATGTACGCGCCGACCTCCATCCCGTTCGTGAGCCGCACGCGCGCGACCTTGCGCAGCGCCGAATTCGGCTTCTTCGGGGTGGTGGTGTAGACACGCGTGCAGACACCGCGCTTCTGCGGTGCCCCACGAAGGGCCGGGGTCTTCGTCTTCTGCGCCGGCGCCTGGCGGCCTTTCCGGACGAGTTGGTTCACAGTGGGCACGTAGGTTCCTCGGCTCGTGGTCGGCTGGGTACACCGGAGATGACGGCACGGCGGACTCGTCCGCCAAACCGGGTGCGGAGTGTACCGCAAGCTCATGCTCACCGAAAATTGCGGCGACCCATAGGGGATCGCAAACGCCGCGGCTCCGCATTACAGTCAGCCGTGGCGAGCGAGGTTCCTGATGACGACCACGGTGATAATCGCGCTCGCCACAATGACCACAGCATTGGTAGCCGTCGCTGCTGGTGTCTATATCGCGCGCGCAGGTCGCCGTCTTGACGATCGCTTTCGACGCTCGCTGACCGAGATAGGCGCTGAGATCGATGCACTCTCGAAGGCGCTCGGTGCGTCTGCCGAGCGCCTCGGCCGGATGAGCAGAGTCAGCGAAGCACTCGCCAGGCTCGGCGCCCCTACGGATCTCTCGGATGCACTCACTCGACTCGCCCGAGCCGCGACGACACTTTGCCTCGCAGACGCCGGGCTGGTGCACGGCTTCGACGCCGACGGGACGCCGGTCGTCGCAACCGCGGGTATGCCTGTGCCGGGCGTGAACGAGGCGGTCGGCTGGCCGGCCGGAGACGCGCGCGTCATGTCGTTTACCCTCGACTATCCCGGCGGTCAAGGCAGCGGCGCCACTCTACGTACAGGCGTCGCCGTTCGTATCGCCGGCGCGGGAGCGGCTCGAGGGACCGTCGCGGTCTACTGGCGCGACCCACTTGCGCGCACTGAGCGCACCGTCGCCGACCTCGAGGCACTGGCCGAGAGAGCGGTCGTGCTACTCGAGCAGGACTGGAGGTCGGCCGACCCCGAGGCCGTTGATGCCCTCACCGCCCTCGGCGCCCGGCGGGCGTTTCACAAGACTGTTTCGCGCGAGGTGGCGCACGCCCACCAGCACGGGAGCGATCTCGCACTGATCGCGCTCGACGTGGACAACCTGCAGGCGGTGAACAGGCACGTGGGACACCTAGCGTCCGACAGGTTTCTCGCCGACGTGGCCTCGCGCATTCGCGAGATATCGGGCGCCGACTCAGTGGCCTTCAGGATCGGCGGTGACGAGTTCGGGCTGATTCTGCGTCAGACATCGTTCGCCCGGGCCGAGGCGGTCTTCGCACGAGTCCAGGAGGCGATGCCCCGCCACCCCTCGGAAACGCTTGGCCGGCTCGGGCTCTCGGCCGGCATTGCCGAGCTGCGCCCGGATGACGATGCGATCACACTCGTCGTGCGCGCCGACGCGGCGCTCATGCAGGCGAAGCAGACGCGCAGGGGAAGCACCGGCATGCTAAGCGCATCTGGACACTGAGTTTCGCAAGGCTGGCTCTTTCCCGTGCCATGAGTACAGTGCGCGAGGGGGCGAAGTATCTTGGGGGAAGCAATAGTGGGTGCGATGACTGCGGTGATCACCGGTGGGGCGGTGCTCGGAGCGCTGATACTCGTCGGCGCATTCGCGGTGCGCAGGACCAGTCGAGGTCGACCCGGCGACCGGCTCGCGAGCGCGGTCGATGACATGCGCGACCGGATGGATCAACTCGCCGGCGATCTTTCCGAGGCGCTCGATCGCGCGGAGAGGGAGAGTCGGCGCAGCCGTCTCCTCGGCGAGCTCAGCAGCTCGATCGACCTCGAGGAGCTCGTCGACCGAGTGCTCGATGCTGCGCTCCAGATCCCAGGCTTCGACGCAGCGATGGTCGCCCTCGAGGAGTCTCCACCGCTGGTGGTCACCCGGGGCATGACCTCGGAGGAGATAGCGCGGCCACCGACCTCGAGCGCAACCGCACCTGCGGGAACGATCACCGTGAACTATCGCTACGGACCCGAACGCGGGCAGGCGAAGTCCGACCTGATCTGCGGCGGATTGTTCGTACCGCTGCTCGCACGAGAGGTCCAGCCAGTGGGCACGCTCGCACTGTTTTGGCGCCGCGCGGGCTACGAGCCGAGTAGCGAGCTGATCGAGGCGGTCGAAGCGCTCGCCGAAAGTTGCGTTCCGGCGATCGAGAATGCCCGCCGCTACGGTGAGGCTCGGAGACAGGCGGAGACCGACGCTCTCACAGGATTGTTCAACCAGCGGTACTTCCACGAGTCGCTGCGTCGCGAGGTGCTCCGCGCACAGCGATACGGCCGCAATCTCGCGCTGATCGTGTTCGACCTCGACGACTTCAAGGCCATCAACGACCGCGTGGGCCATCTAGCGGGGGACTCAGTGCTCGCGCAAGCCGCCGAGCGCCTGCGCGACGCCGTCCGCTCGGTCGACGTCCCCTGCCGGATCGGCGGCGACGAATTCGCAGTCATGTTGCCGGAGTCCACGACCGTCGATGCGGATCAGCTGTACCGGCGCGTGCAGGACGCGATCGGCTCCACTTCTTTCGGCGGCGGCGTCCAGCGACTGCGAGTCTCAGCGGGGATTGCAGAGCTCCATCACGGCGAGACCGCAGCAAGCCTGTTCGAGCGCGCCGACGCCGCCCTGTACCGCGCAAAAGAGATGGGGAAGGATCGCGCCGACGTCGCACGGGACATGGGCGAGCTCTCCTCGCCCTGACCCGTCGAGGCGCCCGGCCGAGATACGATCAGGCCCGTTGAGCGACGAGCGAGGGCTTCTGGGTCGGTGCGTCCACGCCGCCCGCATTCTCGACCGTCACGGCAACCGTCGCGCCCGGAAGCACCGCCTCCGTCAGCGGCACGACAAGCTCGGAGCCGGAGAAGGTTGCTGCGGGAACCGGCGCCGCGCCGGGAGTCGGCCGGATCACCCAAGCCTCGTACGTCTTGCCGGCAGGCGCACGGCGGAAGTCGTTCAGGACGAGGACAGCGTTCCCGTCGGGCGCCACGACGAGAATCATCTTGCCTTTCGAGTTGGCCAGCGCGATCTGTTGCGCGCTCGGCGTCGCGAGCAACGCGATGGCACGCTCGACGGCCGTGCCGGCAGCTTGCGGGGAGGTATTCGTAGAGCCGGACTTCGAGATGAATGCCCATGAGCCGAGGGCGAGCGCCGACACCGCCATTCCCGCGGCGAGGGCAACGAGAATCGAGCCCGAGAGCCCGCGCTCGCGCAGCAACCGCAGCTCTGGTGGTAGGACGCCCGATTCATCCACGGGCGATGCCGCCGAGCTCTTCTGGGCCGGCGTATGCGTGATCATCGGCTGCTGCGTCGCGTGTCGCATTGCTTCGTCGTATCCCAGAATAGGCGCCGACAAGGACGTGTCCTCCCGAAGACGCGGGGCCTCGGGGGTCGCAGCGTCGGGAGTCGCAGCGGGCGCGGTTGCCGGAGCCTGTGCTTCGGCGGCGGTCTCCGGGGCAGACGGCCCCTCCGGATGCTCAGGGTTCCGGCCAAGGAACGCGAGCGCGGCCCCCCGGCGAACGGCCCCGAGGACCGGGTCGAGCAGGTAGACGATCCCGGCCCCGACCGCGGCTGCGCCGAGAGCGAGCCACACCACCGACCGCCTAGACATGAACTCCCCCTGACCGTTCCCTGCCTCTGTCGGAACCAGCCGACGAGATCTTTCGGGATACTACACGCAGCGGCATGCGCTTCCTAAGCGAGACCAGTTCGGTGACGACGGCGCTCTACGCGCTGTCCGTCGCCCTCGGTCTGGGCTCGTTGGCCCTCTTCATCGTGGCGATCCGGCGCCTGCTCGCGCGCCAGGCTGACGTCGTGACGGTGATGCTGCGGCGGTACGACGAGCGGCTCGCCGGATTTGCGCAGACGCTCAACGATGCCGTCACTTCCATCCGCAGTGCATCGCCCGAGCTCGCGTACGGTGGCGACGAGGCGGACCTCGGCGACGGGTACCGGAGCATCACGCGCACCCTCGAGTTGGCGCGTGACCGAACGAATGCGGAGGCAGCGATCGCCATCGTCGCTACGTCGCAAAGGCCCTCGATTCTCGCCACGGTCGGTGTTTCGGAGGACGAGGCCGCACATGTCGCGCGCATGGGCTTTCCCGACTACCGTGGAGCGCGTGCGCTCCAGGTGTCGTTCAACGGGGAGGCCAAGCCGCCACCCGGGACCGGGCCGATCCACTCAGCGCTGATCGTGTCGCTACTCGGCGACGAAGGGCCGTCCTCGATGCTCGCAGTTTTCACGCGTACCCCCGAACGGCGTTTCAGCGACAACGACATTCGCGGACTCGAGGAGGTGGCCAAGGACGGCCGCCAGGCGATTGATCGGGCTCTCTCGCTGCGAGAGCCCGATCCGGTGCCCGAGCTCGACCCGCTCACGCGACTTTACGATCGGAAGTCGATGCACGCCCTGCTCGATCGTGAGATTGCCCGCGCGCGTTCCGCGCGCGTTCCGCTCTCATTACTTGTCGCCGATGTCGATCGGCTGACGACGATCAATGCACGCATCGGACACCTTGCCGCCGACACCGCACTCGCCGAGATCGGCGACCGGCTTCGCGGTGCCGCGGCGGTAGACGGCGGTCTCGCCTGCAGGATCGGCGGTGGCCGCTACGCTGTGCTGCTTCCGGGCTCCGACGCCCATGCTGCCGAGCGGGTGTTCGAGCGCCTGCGCG
>JBBQPW010000192.1:0-4707 GCA_038216845.1 Gaiellales bacterium
GCTCTGCTCACGGCCGTGCTCGAAGGACGGGCTCCGGGCTATCTCACGGCACGTCGCCTGGCCGCTCGCGCGCGCAGGGTCGTCGCCGCCGACTACGAACAGTGACAGGCGCGTGAGGGCCACAGCGACCCAGGAGCCGTCCGTCCCCGACACCACGAATGCCTGGTGGCGGGCGCTAGTGCGCAACTTCATGACGCTGTTCCTCGGCGAGAGTGCCGCGCGTGTATTCGGACTGGTGACGTTCATCCTGCTCGCGCGGAGACTCGGACCGGCAGGCTTCGGCCTCGTTGCCACCGCGTTGTCGATTGTCGGCTGGTTCGGTCTCGTCGCCGACCAGGGGACGGGACTCGTCCCGACGCGCGACATCGCCCGCGACCCGCAGCAGTTTCGTCGGATTGCCGAGCGGATGCTGGGGCTTCGCCTGGCACTCGCGGTCCCGTTCGTCCTCGCTCTTGTCGGCGGGGCGTTCGCACTCTCGAACTCGAGCTACGACCGCGACACGTACATCCGGTTCGCGATCGCGGTGCCGGCAATCGCCCTCAACGTCCGCTGGTTGGTCCTCGGCGTGCAAGGCGCACGGCTGATCGCCTTCGGGAACGTCGCTGCGCAACTCGCGATTCTCGTCGGCGTCCTTCTCCTCGTCACGACCTCCGAGGACGCACCCGTCATGGCCTTCGTCTCCGCCGCCGGCGAGCTGATGTTCGCGGTCGTGATCCTCGCCATGCTTATCCCGCGCTACGGGATCCTGCGGCCGCGAGTCGACCTTCCCGTCTGGTGGGCGACGCTCCGCTCCGGCCTGCCGTTGATGGTGAGCGCATTCGCGCGCGGCATCCTCTACTCATTTGACCTCGTCGTCATCGCCTTCCTGATCGACCCCTCCCACGCCGGCTACTACGCGACAGGTACGAAGCCCGCGCTGTTCGTCATTCAGGCCATCGGGCTGTTCTACGTCTCGTTCCTCGCGTCGTACAGCGCGGCCCATCCGGAGGCGGCCGCCGATCTCTTCCGACGCAGCGTTCGCCTCGGGCTCGGTGTGTCGATCCCGATCGCGGCGGCACTCACACTTGGCGCTGAGTTCGTCGTCCCGTTCGTTGTCGGGCACCGCTACGATATCGCCGCACCGGTTCTCGCGATCCTGGCGTGGAAGATTCCGTTCTCGGCGCTCTCCAGCCCGTACAACGGCGTGCTGCTGGTGGGAGATCGCCAGATGTCGCTGATGTGGAACAACGTGGCGGGTGCAGGGCTCAATATCGTGGGCGACCTCATCGCCGCACCGACCGTGGGCATCTATGGCGTCGCAACCGTCAGCCTCCTCACGACGGTCTTGATCCTCGCACTCAACTCGCGAGCGGCAGTCAGCCAGGGCCTCGCGCCGCCGATCCGCAGGATGCTACGGCCGAGACAAGCCGCCACCGAGCCGGAATACTCCAGCCATGACTGAGCGGTTGACACCGCTGCCGCCCGACTACTACAGGAGCATCTCGAGCGTCGAGCGGCGGCACTGGTGGCACCGCGGGATGCGAGACATCGGAGCCGCTCTCCTCGGCGAGCGGCTAACGCCAGGGGAGCAGTCGTTGCTCGACGTCGGCTGCGGCACGGGCGGCTATCTAGAGTGGGCCAAGACGACAGGGCGCTTCGCTCGCCTCGCCGGCATCGACGTCAGCGCCGAAGCGCTCGAGCTCGCGCACGAACGTGTTCCCGAAGCGGAGCTCGCTCTCTCGGGCGCAGGGCGAATTTCCTTCGACGACTGCTCGTTCGACCTCGTCTCGCTAAACGACGTTCTGCAGCACATTCACCAGAACGAGATCGCGGCGAGCCTTGCCGAGCTGCATCGCGTGCTGCGGCCCGGCGGCGCACTGCTCCTGCGGACGAACGGCGCACGCCACGCGCGTCAGGACGCAGCCGACTGGCGGGTGTACGACGTCGAGACTCTGCGGGCCGAGCTCGAGCAAGGGGGATTCACCGTCGAGCGGATCACTTACGCCAACACGGTCCTGTCTTTGTGGGGTGAGCTGCGAGGCCGCGCACCGCGTCTTCCGGATGCGGAGAGCCATGGCATTCCAGGGCAGGCGGGAAGTGTCGCGACAGCCGTTGGCACGCGACTGCTCGGTGCCGAGACCCGGCTGCTGCGCGGTGTCAAACACCGGCTTCCGTTCGGTCACACCCTTTTTGCGCTCGCGACACCCGGCAACGGCTCGCAGGCGGACACGTCTCGGGCAGGCGCCGGAGCGTTCTTCGACGAGGAGAGCGCACGCTACGACAACGTCTACGAGACGGACACCCCAGGTGGACGCGTACTCCGGCTAAGGCTCGCAACGGTGCTGCAGCTCGTGGGAGATGGGCCGGGAGACGTACTCGACGCTGGGATGGGAGGCGGTCGCCTCGCCCAGGATCTCGATCGGAACGGTTGGACTGTCTCGGGAATCGATCTGTCCCAACAGATGGTCGATCTCGCGCGGCACCGGCTGCCGCAGAGGCAAGAGTCGCTGCGACAAGGAGACATCCAGGCTCTCCCGTTCGAGTCGGAGAGCTTCGATGTTGCCGTCGCGACCGGCGTCCTCGAGTACGCGACCGATCTACGACGTGCGCTACTGGAGCTCGTTCGTGTCGTCCGCCCCGGCGGTCAGGTCGTGATCAGCTTTCCCGACTATGCGGCACCGTATTCCGTTGTCTTGATGCGGCTCTGGTATCCAGCCATGCGCCTTGCCAAGAGCGTTGTGCCATTCGGGCGCCCGGCCCCCCACCGACGCACACACCTTCCTTCCCCGGGCGAGCTGGAACGCCTTGTGTCGGCGGCCGGTCTCGTCCTCGAAACCGTCAGGCAGATCGGGCCACGACCTGTGCCGCTTGCTCTCGCGCGCAGACTCGATGGGAGCGGCTCTCATGTCGAGCGTCTGCTGGCGACACAACTCGTTCTCGCGACCGGCCGCCCCGGGAGCGAGTCGTGAGACGAACGCTCGTGCTCGTCATCGCGATCGCCGCTCTAGTCGCCGTTTCCGAAAGCCCGTTCGCGGCATCGTCCGCCGCGCTCGCTCCGAGCGCGACGATCCAGACGATCGCCGGCACCGGCGTCTCGGGCGACACGGGCGACGGCGGTCCGGCGCTCGCTGCCGAGATCGACCACCCGCGGGGCATCGCCTTCCTGAAAGACGGCAGCCTCGTGTTCACGGAGCCGTTTCTAAACATCGTTCGCCGGATCTCGCGAAGCGGCACGATCACGACAGTCGCTGGAACCGGCGCGCCTGGTTTCGCAGGTGACGGTGGCCCGGCAGTGGCTGCCGAGCTGAACTTCGTCCACGGCATCGCTGCGATGCCGGACGGCGGGTTCGTCGTCTCCGACATGTTCAACAACCGCATCCGGCGTGTCTCCGCAGACGGGGCTATCTCGACGATCGCCGGCAACGGGAGGCAGGACTACGGAGGTGACGGGGGAACGGCAACCGCCGGGGCGATCCAGCTCCCTCGCGGCGTGGCGACCACCCCGACCGGGGTCATCTTCGTTCCCGACTCCGGCAACAACCGTGTTCGACG
Source organism: Gaiellales bacterium (assembly GCA_038216845.1). Classification (GTDB taxonomy): domain Bacteria; phylum Actinomycetota; class Thermoleophilia; order Gaiellales; family Gaiellaceae; genus Gaiella. The sequence goes on from JBBQPW010000192.1 coordinate 3,532, forward strand.
GATCGGGCTCGACGGAAGGATTGCGACGGTCGCTGGCATCGGACTCCCCGGCGGCGATGGGGACGGCGGCGCCGCGACCGCCGCGCACCTCGACGTCCCGTTCTCGGTCGCACCGCTCCCCGATGGCGGGTTCGTCGTCGCCGAGCGCGCAGGCGCGAGAGTCAGACGCGTTTCGGCCGACGGAAAGATCACGACCGTCGCCGGAACGGGAACCCCAGGCTACTCCGGCGACGGTGGCCCCGCGACCTCGGCGATGCTCGACGATCCCCACGCCGTCCTGGCCCTGCCCAACGGTGGTTTCCTCATCGCGGACGCCACCAACAACCGGGTTCGTCGAGTGTCGCTGGATGGCACGATCACGACGATCGCCGGAACGGGCGTGGCGGGCTTCTCCGGTGACTACGGCCCTGCGTCCGCGGCCGAGCTGGACGCCCCGAAAGCACTCGCGCTGCTCCCGAACCACCGTGGCTTTGTCATCGGTGACGCGCTGAACCACCGCATCCGGCTCGTGACGGTCGACCTGCGCGTGCCGCTCTCGGTTCGCCTTCGGTCGACCGCCCTGACGACGCAGCCCGGTCGCGCCGTCACGTTTGCCTTTATTGTGTCCCGCGCGGCGCGGGCACAGTTGAACATCGTTCGGAGCGGCGCCGTCGTCTCCCGACTGCAACGACCGGCACCGGCCGGGACATCGACATGGCTGGTCGGCGCGAAGCTTCGGTCCGGCAGCTACACCCTCCTGCTGAAGGTCACGACGGCGGATGGCGTCGTCGTGCGTAGCCGCGCAACCCTGGCAGTCAGGGGCTACTAGTAGACGTGAGCACGACCCGTTCGCCGGTCGCAGCCGACCGATATGCCGCCTCGATGACGCGCAGACCCTCGCGCGCCTCGCGCGCGCTCGGCGACGGCTCACGACCCTCTTCGAAAGCAAGCGCAGCCTGGCGGAAGAGCTCCTTGGTCGCGACGATCCCGGGATCCCGTGGGGTCCGCGCCAGCGACTTCCGCTGGGTGCCACGCTCCTCCCACGCGACGCCGCCGAGACCGTAGATCAGCTTTACCCCGGCCCGCGCGGCCCGCTTCATCCCGATCTGCAGCAGGACACGACCACCGTGGGACGCGCGGAGCGACACATGCTCGCAGTCGACGCGCAGCTCGATGTAGCGCGTCCCCGACTTGCAG
>JBBQPW010000193.1:0-4691 GCA_038216845.1 Gaiellales bacterium
ATAACCCGGGCGGCACAGGAGCAGCTCGAAGCCGCGCGGCTCCTGCGGGCGGACGGCACGCTGGAGAGCCTCGACCATCGGCTGCGCGAGGCGGGTGAGCTGCGTCTGCGATTCCCGTCGCTCTCGCTTGCCGAGCTCGCAGCAAAGGCCGAGCCGCCGGCCACGAAGGCGGGAATGCACCGCCGGTTGCGGCGATTGATCGCACTCGTAGCCGACTGACGGCCACTAGATGATTGATGCCGCGGTCTCGCGCGCCCGGCTACGCGATCTGGTCGTCCTGGGCCGCACCGCCGCACCCCAGAACACCCAACTCGCGCCCCGGAGCGGACGATCCGTGGCATCAACCATCTAGGTTCGTTCACCTGGATACGTGTCGCCGCCGGGGCCGTCGTGTTGGCCCCGGCGACTGATATCGATCGACTTACGCCTTCGTGCAGAGCACGAATACCGTGAAGTTGTGTGCGGTGTTCGTGTCGTTGCCGCCGCGGGCGCGCCAGCCGGTGATCTTCTTGGCGCTCGCATCGTAGATCGGCGTGCTCAGAACGGTAACGAGCTGCGTTGCGTCGCCCTCGCCGCTCCAGTTCGTTCCGCCGCCGAGACCCTTCTCGCCAGTGTCGCAGTTGGCGGTCACGGAGCGGTTGGAATAGACGGTGACGCTGGTGTACGCGGGCACGTTGACGGACGCGGAATGGAGCGTCACTTCGCCGACGAGTCCTGGGGCGCCGGCCGGCCCGGTATCGCCCTTCACGCCTTGCGGGCCGGCGGGACCTGGCGAGCCCGGCCTCCCGGCGGGCAGCTGGCCCGAGCCGAAGTCGGCCCTCCGCAACGAGCCATTGAGAACTTTTGCCGACGTGACGGCGTTGGCCCGGAGCTGAGCCGGACCGACGCTGTTCCGGGGCAGGGTTGCAATCACCGCGGCGATGCCGGTCCCGCTGAGCGCGACGCCGAGCGCGATACACGCGACGACCATTGCCGGCGTGGGGCGTCGGCTCGAGATACGATCTGGGCGACGGCCCGATTTACGAAAAGCGAGGGGCATTTTGAGGGAACCTCCGTACGTCTGTTGACTGCAGTCGCTGTTCTCTATCGGCCTCGTCGGAAGGACACCGCACCCCTCGTTCGGAACCAGCTGGCAGCCGCCATCCGAGCCGACGCCTACCCTCTGCTCGTGAAAGTCCTCGGCATCGACCCGGGAACAGCTGCGTGCGGCTATGCGGTCGTCCACGAGGGCGACGGACGCGTCCGTCGGCTCGACTCGGGTTGTTGGCGGACATCACCCCGTGAGCGACCCGAAGCTCGACTGAAGGCGATCTTCGACAATGTCGCGGATCTCGTAGCCGAGCACGAGCCTGACGCTGTGGCACTCGAGGAGTCGTTTGTCGGCGCCGATGCGCGCATCGCGCTTTTCGTCGGTCAGGCACGGGGAGCCGCGTTGGTCGCGGCCGCGTCCGCCGGGCTCGAGTGCACCGAGTACGCACCGGCGCGTGTCAAGCAGACTGTCTGTGGCTATGGACGAGCCGACAAGGGTCAGGTCCAGCGGATGGTGCGTGTGATTCTCGCGCTCGATGCCGAACCGGCGACGTCGCACGAGGCTGACGCGCTTGCGGTTGCAATCTGTCATGCGTTAGCTACACCGCTTGCGAGAATCGTCGGATGATAGCGAGATTGCGTGGTTTTCCTGTTGCTATAACCAACGAGGGACTCGTGCTCGATGTAGGTGGCGTCGGCTATCTCGTGGCGTCGACACCGGCCGTCATCCGCCGCGCCGAAGGCACCGCGGAGATCACCGTCGAGACGTACCTCCACGTGCGTGAGGACACGCTTCAGCTGTACGGCTTCGCCGATGCGGGAGAGCGCGAGCTGTTCGGACAGCTGTTGACCGTCAACGGCATCGGCCCGAAGGTCGCGCTGGCCGTTGTCTCGGGATCGCCGGCGCCCGATCTGCGTCGCGCGATCGCGCTCGGCGATCACGCGCGCTTTATGGCGATTCCCGGCATCGGCAGGCGGACGGCCGAGCGGATCGTGCTCGAGCTGAAGGAGAAGCTCGCCGCGGCGGCGAGCGAGCCGGTGTCTGCGACGGCCGCGGGCGCCGGTGCACTCGTTGCCCGCGATGCGCTCGTGGAGCTCGGTTGGTCGCTCGTCGAAGCCGACCAGGTGCTTGCTCAGATCGATCCCGACCTGCCGCTAGAGGAGCGCGTCCGCCAGGCGCTCCGGAGCGCCGCGTGACCGAGTCCTTGGTAGCCGCCGTCCTCGCGGAAGGCGAGCTGGAGGTCGAGAGCTCGCTTCGCCCGCGGCGACTCGACGACTTCGTCGGCCAGGAGCGGGTGAAGGAGCAGCTCGGTATCGCACTCGATGCGGCAAAGGCACGCGGTGAGGCGCTCGATCACGTGCTTCTCGTCGGGCCGCCGGGACTGGGAAAGACGACGCTGGCACAGATCATCCGCGAGGAGCTCGGCGTCGGGATCCGCACCGTTGCCGGACCTGCGCTCGAGCGCAAGGGCGACATGGCCGCGATCCTCACCGGCCTCGAGCCGCGCGATGTGCTGTTCGTCGACGAGATCCACCGTGTGAACCGCGCGATCGAGGAGATCCTCTATCCGGCCCTTGAGGACTTCCGCCTCGACATCATCGTCGGCCAGGGCCCCGCTGCGCGAACGCTGACCCTCGATCTCCCGCAGTTCACGCTGGTGGGCGCGACCACGCGCACCGGGCTCTTGACGACCCCGCTCCGCGATCGCTTCGGCATGACGTTCCGGCTCGGCTACTACGAGCCAGGCGAGCTGACAGCGATCGTCAAGCGGTCGGCGCGGATCCTCGGTGTTTCGCTCGAGCCCGACGCCGCCGACGAGATTGCCCGGCGCGCGCGCGGCACGCCGCGGATTGCGAACCGCATCCTCCGTCGGGTTCGCGATGTTGCAGAGGTTCGCCACGAGGGCGCGATCACGACCGAGGTTGCTCGCGAGGCGCTCGAGCTGCTCGAGGTCGACGAGCTCGGGCTCGAAAGGACCGATCGCGAGCTGTTGGGTGCGATCGTTCACAAGTTCTCCGGCGGTCCTGTTGGGCTGTCGACGCTCGCGGTTGCGCTGGGCGAGGAACCCGACACGATCGAGGATGTATACGAGCCATTCCTCCTGCAACTGGGTTTCCTACAGCGGACCCCACGCGGTCGCATCGTCACCGTGCACGGTCGAGCGCACCTTGGCGCTGCGCGTGATGACGGGAGTCTCTTCTGATGTCCCAGCTCTGGGTCCCGGGAATGGCTGGCCCCCTCGAGGAGCTCGTGGCCCGGATCCACCGGCGGATAGAAGCCTTCAAGGAGACCTACGGCGTCACCGAGGTGGCGGTCAGCGTCGAGCTCGTCGACGGTGCGCTTCACCGTCTCGCGACGCTGTCGGCCGAGCCCGGGTTCGGCTTCATCACCCTGTGCCCTCACTGCCACGAGGGCGAGCCCGAGGAGCTGATCGTGCCGCTCGGTGCGATCCGCGAGGTCAGGATCGGGCTAGCAGAGCCCGAGCTGCGGCTCGGCTTCGCCTCGCCCGACTCGTAGACGTCAGCGGCGGAACTGCAGCTCGTGCCAGCTCGGCACGGGCGCCAGCTCGAGGAGAGCCCGCCCGCCACGCGGCTCCGCGTACCCGAAGTCCCCGGAATCCTCGTCCCAGGAGACCTCGAGGAGACCCTCCTTGACACGATGGTCGAGCCAGGCGCTGCGGAACACGAGCTTCCGCAACCAGTAGACGAGGGATTCGCCGCTGACGAGAGCGAGCCGCTCCCAGTGCCGGACGAGGTAGCGGCCGAGCCCGGAGCGGGCCTCGACAATCTGCCCGTCCGCGGCGATCTCGACGAGATCGCCGGTCTCGTCCTCGTCGAGATCGTTCGATCCGATCAGCCCGAGCCGAACAGCGGCGGCGGTGACGCGCTCCTCGAAATCGAGAGCGTTGAAGCCGAAGCGATAGCCGAGGAACTCGACGACGTAGTCCGCCCCTGACACGTAGTTGACTTCGTTGGGCACAGTCGAAGGGTACTCTCGCGGCTGTGGATCGGCGCCTGATCATCCCGATGGCCGTGGTTGTCGTTGCGATCTGGCTGGTCGGAACATGGGTGACGAAGTACTCGCTCGAGCAGATGGCGTTCTATGCGCCGATCGCAGTCGTCGTCGTCGGCGCGACAGTCGGGCTCGTCTTGCTCTGGGTGAAGATCGCGCTCGATTCGTTCCGCGGCCGCGACACAAGCGGCAAGACATAGACACCGCCGTCCGGCGCGCGCCGTACTTTTGTCAAGGCGATGAACGAGGGACGCTGGACGATTCGCCCGTGCGCCTACGATGAGGTGCGCGAGTTTGCGCGTGAGCTAGGCGTCAGCGAGATCACCGCGAGCATTCTCGTTCGCCGCGGGTACGGCGACGCGACAGAGGCGGCTGCATTCCTCGCCGGAGAGGGTGTCTCCCACGATCCGCTGCTGCTCGGAGACATGGCTGCGGCGGTCGAGAGGATCCGGGTTGCGATCGAGCGTGGCGAGCGCATCTGCGTCCACGGCGACTACGACGTCGACGGGGTTTCTGCGACCGCGCTCGCCGTTCTCAGCCTGCGCGAGCTAGGCGCCGACGTCGGTTGGCACCTGCCGAGCCGGTTCGAGGACGGATACGGTGTCTCGAGCGAGACCGTTGCGAAGCTGGTCGCCGACGGCGTGGGACT
>JBBQPW010000194.1:0-4679 GCA_038216845.1 Gaiellales bacterium
GTGAGTGTGCGCTTGATCGTCATGTCGAACTCCTCCTGTTTGCTCTTCCAGGAGTGTCGTCGGCTGCGGCTGTCGCGCCGTCGGTTCAGGCGCTGATCATGGTGTGCGTTTCCACCGGCGAGGTTGCGGGTTACTGCGTACGAGATCTCTCGCCGCTTCAGGCGGCAGCGGCGAGAGGCTGTGCGGCAGCGACGAGATCGTCGAGAAGGTGTGCGAGCTGCTCGCGTGTCTCCCCGTGTTGCAGCCGCCCGTCGGCGTCGAAATGCTCGCCCGCATTCGGAACGGCGACCTCGCCCTCGACGACACGTGCGCCGAGGATGCCGAGCACCTTGCGCAGCTCGGCCTGCGCCCACACTCCGCCGTAGGCGCTCGTGCTGGCGCCGATCACGGCGGTCGGCTTGCCGCGGAACGGGCTCTCCTTGATCGGCCGTGACACCCAGTCGAGCGCGTTCTTCAGCTGTCCCGGGATCGAGGAGTTGTACTCGGGCGTCGCGACCAGGACGACATCGGCCGCGGCGATCCGAGCCTTCAGATCGGCGACGGTCGATGGCGTGCCGAGCGCTTCGTCATCGGCGTCGTATGGCGGGATAGCGGCGAGGCCGTCGTAGATCTCGAACTCGAGCTTGCTGGGTGCGACCTCCGCGGCCGCACCCAGGAGCTGTGTGTTGTACGAGTCTCGGCGGAGACTGCCGGAGATCGCCAGAACTCGCATCCCGGTTACGCCTCCTTCACGAACGAGAGGCTGGCGGACAGCTTGACCTTCTCGCCGAGCGCGAGGCCGCCGGTCGGCAGTGGCATGTTGAAGTTGACGCCGTAGTCGGTGCGGTCGATCTCACCTTCGAGCTCGATGCCGATCCGCTCGTTGCCGTACGCGTCGACCCCCGCCTCGGTGAACGTCGCTGCGAACTCGACCTCGTTCGTGACGCCCTTGAGCGTGAAGTTGCCGACGACCTTCTCGGGCGTAACGAACGTCGCCTCGAAGGTGGCCTCGGGGTAGCGGTCACTGTCGAAGAAGTCGGGGGAGCCGAGGTGCGCGTCGCGCCCCTCGTCCTTGGTCGAAACGCTCGCTAGCTCGATCGAGCCGGTCAGTGTCGTCGTGTCTCCTCCGACCAGGGTTGCCGAGACGTTCGAGAAAGTGCCACGAATGTTCGAGATGCCGAGATGCCGGACGGTGAAGTCGACCTGCGAGTGCGTCGGGTCGACGTTCCACGTTCCGACGGGGACAACCTGATCGAGGACTTGTACGCTGCTCATCGAAACCTCCAAAGTGGTCGATATACTTGCGGTCGCAAAGAACTGTACGCTAAAAGCATGAGCAGTCAAGTATTGAGCTATCAAGTACATGCGGCATGGGTCTCGTTCCTCCGAGGCCATGCGGCGTTGACGCGCGCGTTGAATGCCCAGCTCGTTGCCGACCATGGGCTGACGATCAACGACTACGAGGTGCTGTTGCGTCTGTCCCGAGCGCCCGAGCGGCGCATGAAACGGATCGAGCTGGCGCAGAGCGTCGTGCTGACCCCGTCGGGGATCACACGGCTGCTCGATGGGCTCGAGGCCGAGGGTTGGGTGGAGAAGGCGCACTGCGAGAGCGATGCGCGCGTGACGTATGCCGCGCTTACGGAGGCGGGACGCCAGAAGCTGCACGACGCAGCCGAGTCGCACCTCGCGGATGTCGATCGACTCTTCACCGGGCACTTCGACGACGCGGAACTGACGACGTTGGCGGAGTTGCTCGGTCGTCTCGGCGGGCGAGCCGACGGCGAGACGTGCTCGCCGGCCTAGCCCAGCGTGAGTAAGGCGAGACCATGACCACACTCGAAAACCGGCCCAACACCGCACTCCTCGTCGTCGACGTGCAGAACGGCGCCATCGCAGGTGGTCACGGGCGCGACGCGATGGTCGCAAACGTCGGCAGCCTTGTCGAGAAGGCTCGGCGGGAACGAGTTCCGGTTGTTTGGGTCCAGCACTCCGACGAGCACCTTGCAAAGGGCAGCGACGACTGGCGGATCGTCCCTGAGCTGACTCCTGGTGACGCCGAGCCGCTCGTCGAGAAGAACTACGGCGATTCCTTCGAGGACACTACCCTCGAGACCGTGCTGTCGGGCCTTGGGGTCGGGCGACTCGTCGTCGTCGGCGCACAGACCGATGCGTGCATCCGCTCGACGCTCCACGGCGCGCTTGCCAGGGGGTACGACGCGACCCTGGTCAGCGACGCCCACACGACGGAGGACCAGACGGCATGGGGTGCGCCGCCGCGCGGACGGGGAACGCCTAGCCCGTAACCGGGTCTTAGTTCATGCGCGGGTCGTCGGGCATGCTTGCCAGGAGCGTGAACTGGCCGCCCTTGCGTCTCAGGATGGCGCTCCACAGCGTTCCTGGCTCTAGCGTGAAGACATCGGTGCGCCGTGCCGGCTCCACGATCCACGAGGACTCTGTGAGCTCGCCCTCGAGCTGTCCCGGCCCCCAGCCGGCATAGCCTGCGAACACGCGCGCCTGGCGGAGCCCTCCGACCGATTGGTGCTCGACGTCTCCAGGGAGAAAGCCGATCGTCCCGAAGACGAGAACACCGGCGAGGTCGGGCTCGTCGAAGTCCGCGAGCACCACGATCGCAGCTGGCTGCACCGGACCGCCGACGTAGACGAGGTCGACACCCCCGGCCAGCCCTGCGAGATCGGAGAGCGGCGGCACGGCTTCCTCGACCGGAATCGCCGACGGTCGGTTGAGGACGACGCCCATCGCACCTTCCTCGCCGTGCTCTCCGACGAGGATGACCGTGCGCCGGAAATTCGGGTCGTAGAGGCCGGCGCCCGCAAGGAGAAGCTGCCCGCGAAGTGAGTCCACGTCCCTATGATCGCCGCGTGAGCAGCGTACGTGTGGTGGCAGCTTCGGACTCGGCTCGAGCGGTCGGATGAAGCGGGTTCTCTGCCGCGTCGTCGGGCATCGGTTGCCGCGACGCAAGCGGCCGTTCTTCCTGACCGATCGCTACCAGCGGTGCGAGCGTTGCGGGAGGAGGGTTCCGCTCCGAGACCGGTAAGACAACGGCTGGGCAGGCTCTCGAAGTCTACGAACCGTCCATCGCCGCTCGTAGCGACGCGACGTAGCCGTTCAATGCCTCCGGCCCCTGACCTGCGACGAGAATCGCCCGCGAGCCGACGACGATGCCGTCCGCGACCGCGGCTGCTGCGGCCGCCTGTTCAGGAGTCGAGATGCCGAACCCGGCGTAGAGCGGCTTGTCGGTCAGGAGGCGGGCACGGGCGGCGAGGTCGCCTAGTGCGGCCGAGAGCTCGACGCGCGCTCCCGTGGTGCCGGTCAGCGTGACCAGGTAGAGCCAGCCGTCGGTCTCGGCTGCGGCGAGCGCGATCCGCTCGTCGGTCGAGGTCGGCGCGACGAGTTGGATCCGCTTCACGTCTACCCGCTCGCCGGCGGGTAGGTCGGCGATGATCAGCCCGGTCGCGCCTGCGGCGCGGGAATCGGTCAAGAACCGCTCCCAGCCGTAGGCCTCGAGCAGGGAGGAGTAGGTCATCGGCACGAGCGGCGTGTCTCCCACTCGCGCACGGGTCTCGGCAAGACATTCGAGACAGGCAGCCGTTCGCATTCCCGCGGCGAGCGCCCGCTCGCCCGCGGCGCGGATCACGGGGCCGTCTGCGAGCGGGTCGGAGAACGGAAAGCCGATCTCGACCATGTCAGCACCGGCCGCGACGGCGGCCTCTGCCAGCTCGGGCGTCTCACGCCCGGCCATCAGGTAGATGACGAGGTGTTTGCGTGCGCCCGTCATGGGCCGCCGACGATGTTGATGGCGCGGGACGCGACCATCAGCAAGGTGAGGAGGCTGGCCCCCGACTCGACCATCATCAGCATCTTCGCGAGGCGAGTCAGCGGGAGTACGTCGGTGGGGCTGAACGCGGCGGCGTTCGTGAACGAGGTGTAGAGGTAGTCGATGTACGTCGGTCGCCAGCCGGGCGGGGCGAACGCCGGGTTCTCGAGCTGAGGGAAGAGGAAGTCGCGCTCGTGCCCCGGCTGCTCCGGGACGCGCTTCGCAGGGCCGCCGCCGTCGAGTTGCCAGAACCAGAGCGAGAAGACGAGCAGGTTCGTCCACCAGATGTCGATCGATGCGAGGATCAACTCGTGGCCGTTGAGTGTGTGCCCGGTGATGATGTAGTGGACGAGCAGGATCATCGAGCCGGCGTTCGCGAGGCTGATCAGGCCGATTAGCGCCAGCACAGCGCGCCGTTGCCAGAAGCGGCCGAGCATCTGCGATCGCGGTGCCGCTAGGAAGAGCGGCGCGAGCAGGAGGATCTCCAACGTGGGCACGACGAAGCGCGCGACCCCGAGAACGGGGATGCTCCCGGAGACCACGTACTTGTCCGGCAGTCGCGCGTAGAGGACCGCAGCGACGACGACGGCGAGAGCCGGGGGAATCCGCGACTCCGCGTGTTCGACGATGTCGATCACGGCTGACTGAGCACGTGGTCGAGGTCCTTGTCGCCGCGCCCGGAGAGGCAGAGCACGATCAGCTCGGCGTCCAGGTCGTGGACGCGCGCGAGGGCATGGGACGATTCGAGCGCCGGGATGATTCCTTCGGTGCGGGCGAGACCGCGGAAAGCAGCGAGCGCCTCCTCGTCTGTCGCTGTGACGTAACGGGCGCGGCTCGTGTCGCGCAGGTAGGCGTGCTCCGGGCC
>JBBQPW010000195.1:0-4544 GCA_038216845.1 Gaiellales bacterium
AAGCTCCTTCAGCGCATTGGCAAACCGCACGACGTCGCGTTGGAGATCGGCGTAGGTGATGGTGCGCGTGTCGCCGGGCTCGCCCTCCCAGTGATACGCGACGCGCTCGCCGAGCCCCGCCTCGACGTGCCGGTCGACGCAATTGTGGGCGACGTTGAGCTTGCCGCCGAGATACCACTTCGCGTAGGGCAGCTCCCACTTGTAGAGCTCGCCGAACGGCTCGAACCACGAGACGCGCTCCCGTGCCTCCGTCGCCCAGAACTCGTCGAAGTCGCGCTCGTAGATCCCCGGCTGCGCATTCGCCTGTGCCGCGAACTCAGGCGACGGCGGATACCGACGCTCCTCGCTGAACAGGTTGTCGATCGTCGGCTCGGCCACGTCGCTCACGCCTCGAGGTCGTACGGAAACCCGGTCAGGTTCTCGTAGCCGTCCTCGGTGACGAGCACGAGATCCTCGAGGCGGACCCCGCCGTACCCCTTGCGGTAGAGGCCGGGCTCGATCGTGATCACGTCACCTGGGACGAGCTCGTCGCCGTAGCGACCCATCCACGGACGCTCGTGCACCTCCAGCCCGACGCCGTGACCGAGCCCGTGGAAGAAGCCGTCCTGCAGCACTTCTCCGTCCCGCTTCGTGCGACCAGTCGGGTACCCCGCCGCCTCGAAGTGGGCGCAGACAGCTGCGTAGAGCTCGCGCCCGTTGATGCCCGGCCGAACGAGAGCAATTGCCAGATCGAGTGCCGCCCGCACCAGGCGGTGATACTCCGCGATCTCGGGCGGCGTCTCGCCGAGAACGAACGTCCGCGTCATGTCGGCGAAGCAGGTGGACTCGCGGTCGCGCGGCCAGAGGTCGACGACAATCGACTCGCCGGGCGCGATCGGCCCAGAACCCATATCGTGGCCGACAGCAGCCTGCGCCCCGCGCGCGACGATGAACTCATCGGCGGTCGCATCGTGGCGCAGGAACGCCTCGGAGATACGCCCCTTCACGAGCTCCACGGTCAACGGCTCGCCGTCCACCTCGAAGCCGCCGTTCGCCGGCACGGCCGCCGAGAGCGCGTCAGTGCAGGCCCGCATACCCGCCTCGGCCGCATTCTGCGCCCGACGCATGCCGGCGAGCTCCGCCGCGCTTTTCGCGCGACGCCCGGCATCGAACGAGTCCTGGTCGACCTCGATCGCGATCCCCGCCTCCCGTAGCTGATCCGCCACGGCGACGGGAAAGCCGGACGGCACAACCGCGTCGCGCACGTCGAGTTCGCGACACGCATTGGCCCACACCGCGCGGTGTACCGCCTCGCCGGCAAGCCCGGCGGCCATCAGCTGGTCGTAGCCGAACTCCTCGAACGCATGCACCTCGAGGCCGATACCGAGCTCCCGGACGCGATCGCACTCGAGCGAGACGAGCACAGCGTGCCTCTGCCTCTCGTGCTCCACGAACAGGAACGGGTCGCCGATGCCGAGCGGAACCTCGTGCCGCAACTCCGGCACACGGAATGTATCTCCGACGATCAGCCTCGACGACATTGGCGGCGATCCTACCGCGGTGCGGTGGGTAGGCTCCGCGGCCATGGACACAGCACTCTCAGATCTCAAGCAGCGACTCGCCGAGATCGGCGACCTGCACAAGGCGCAGGGCATCCTCGGGTGGGATCAGCGGGTCACGATGCCGCCGCTCGGCACCGGAGCGCGCGCAGAGGCGCAGGCCACCCTCGGCAGGATCGCGCATGACGCCTTCACCGACCCCGAGCTCGGCCGGCTCCTCGATCGGCTGGCTCCATACGGCGAGTCCCAACCGTATGACTCTGACAACGCCAGCCTGATCCGCGTCACCCGGCGTGACTGGGAGAAGGCACGCCGCGTCCCGACCGAGCTCGAGGTCGAGATGACGCGCGAGGCGGCGCGCGGCCACCACGCCTGGGTCGAAGCGCGCCGCACCTCCGACTTCGCCGCGTTCCTGCCGTACCTGCGGACGAACGTCGAGCTGAAGCGCCGCTACGCCGAGTGCTTCGAGTGGAGCGACTCCCCGTACACACCATTGCTCGACGACTACGAGCCGGGCATGACGACGGCCGAGGTCAAAGCGGTCTTCGACGTCCTCCGGCCGGTACTCACGGAGCTCGTCGCAGCCGCGCCCGAGGTCGACGCCTCGTTCCTGAGCGGGAGTTTTCCGGTCGATGCGCAGCGCGAGTTCGCGGAGCGCATCCTGCCGACGCTCGGTTTCGAGGAGGGCTCGTGGCGGCTCGACCCGACCGCGCATCCGTTCTGCACCTCGTTCTCGAACCGAGACGTGCGACTCACGACCCGCTACCGCGACGACGACCTCGAGTCGGTCTGGTCGACGCTGCACGAAGCCGGCCACGGGCTCTACGCGCACGGCATCACGTCGTCGCTGCTGCGAACGCCGCTCGCGAATTCGCCCTCGCTCGGCCTGAACGAGTCGCAGAGCCGCACGTGGGAGAACCTCGTCGGCCGCGGCCGGCCGTTCTGGACGCACTGGTACGGCCCGCTACAGGAGACGTTCCCGGAGCAGCTCGCCTCGGTCGACCTCGACACGTTCCTGCGCGCGATCAATCGCGCGGAACCCGGCCTCATCCGCGTCGACGCCGACGAGACGACATACAGCCTGCACATCATCCTCCGCTTCGAGCTCGAGCAGGAGCTGATCGCCGGAACGGTCGCGCTCGAGGACCTGCCGGAGATCTGGAACGCGAAGATGAAGGAGTTTCTCGGCGTTGACGTGGCCGACGACGGTCACGGCGTGCTGCAGGATGTGCACTGGTCGGGTGGCGGGATCGGCTACTTCCCGACGTACGCGCTCGGCAACGTGATCTCGTTGCAGATCTGGGCCAAGGTGCGCGAAGCACTGCCGGACCTCGACGCCCAACTCGCGAGCGGTGACCCGAGCGAGCTCGCCGGCTGGTTGCGCGACAACCTTTACGCTCTCGGACGCAAGCTCTCGCCGCGCGAGACGCTCGAGCGGCTCACCGGCTCTGGCGACATCGACCCGCAGCCATACCTCGCCTACCTCCGCGAGAAGGTCGCCTCGCTCTCGGCGTGAGTGGCTCAAAGCTGGGCGCCGCGGAGCAGGACGCCATCCGCGCGCTGTTCGAAGGGCTCGAGAAGGACGTGGCCCTCGATATCGTCCTCGGCCCGGAGACGGTTCCGGTCACTGTGCTCGCCGGCGGCCGCGAGCTGGACTTCGCCGGCGAGACCCAGGCTCTACTCGAGACCGTCGCCGCGCTGTCCGACCGGCTGACGCTCACGGTGACCGAGAGCGGTACTCCCGGTCGCTATCCGACGCTCACGATCGGCGGCAAGCTCCGCTACGACGGTCTCCCCTGGGGACATGAGCTCGCGACGCTCGTCTACGGGATCGCAGAGGCCGGGTTGTCGAAACCGTCGCTCTCGGACGTGTCGGTCGGTGCGCTCGCAACGCTCGAACGCGATATAGCGATCGAGGTCTACGTCACCCCGACCTGACCACATTGCCCGCCGGCCGTGCTGCTGGCCTACCGCTGCGCGCTGGCATCGGAGCGGGTGTCCGCGACCGCCGTTGAGGCAACCGAGTTCCCCGTCGACGCCAACCGGCACGGCGTCGTCGCCGTACCTACGATCGTCGTCGACGGTGAGTCGCGTTGGGCAGGCAGCGTGCCCGAGAGCGTCTTCGTCGAGCGCGTGCTCCAGGCCGCCGCCGAGCGACGCACCCGCCGAACACCTTGACAAACCCGCCGGGGCGGAGTTCGCTCTGTACAGACGCTCGCGTCTGCCGCCGTCATGCGGAATCGCCTCGCCACACTTGTAGTCGCCGCGGTGCTCACCGCAATCGCCGTTCCGGTGGCCCGCGCCGACCCAGCCGACGACGCTCGTGCCGCAACGCAGACGTTCGTCACCGCTCTCTTCGGCGGTGACTACACGACAGCCTGCGGAATGGTGACCGCCGACTTCCTCGCGCACGTCGGTGGATCGACTCAGACATGTATCCAGTCGTTCTCGACTGACCAGAGCAACGCCGACGAGCAGGACAGCGAGGCGAAGTCCAATCTGATTCTCGCGTGGCAGGCCGCGCAGAGTGCATCGTACGAGGAGCCCGGGGCATTCTTCCCGGCGCCGGCAGCACGGCTCGCGCGGAAGATCGCCGCACGCGACCGCAGTGCCCGGGTTGTGGTCGGGAACGGCCCTACCGCGGCGAACGACGTTTCCGCGAACACGGTCGTCATCGATGGCAAGCGGTCGACGAAGCGCAAGATCGTGCTTTATGCAGAGTCCGACTCGGGCCAGATCTGGCAGCTGGTGGCAGCTCTCGTCAGCGTTCCGAAGCTCTCACGCGCTTTGAAGGGCGTGCCGGCGACACCCGTCGCGGACCCGCTGCCCGCGCTCGACATCAGACCGCCCGATCTGACCGTGTCCGGCGACGCGCTGGTGACGGTACTCGCCACCGTTGGCGACCAGACCGCTCGTCTGTTGCTCGTGCTCAAACTCGACGGCGGCGTGTGGAAGGTCGACGACATCTACGTCTCGATCTTCTCGTTCGCGCCGTAGCCCCGCTCC
>JBBQPW010000196.1:0-4532 GCA_038216845.1 Gaiellales bacterium
TCGTCGAGCTCAGCGAACGTCTTGCCGTCATAGAGATCCGGGGTATGAACGACGTGCCCGGCGGCGCGAAGCTCATCGACGAACGCAAGAAACCCAGGCGTCTGCCCGTGCGCGTGATGAAACACCAACGTCTCGGTCATCTCGGCGTCCCTCCCTGTGGGCGTCCTAGCCTAGTCTCATCCGCGAGTCTCGAGGTGCGGGCGAAGTCGCGCGGGAGAGCGACGGTATTCGTAAACCATGGTCGGCGACCCACCGGCTGCAGGCGCTGGACGGGCGCGTGACCCGCGTGTCCTACGACCTTGGCTCGACCACCCTGGTCACGACCCACCGGTGCTTGTGCTTGCCGATTTTGCAGTCGCGGACGAACCCGAGCTTCTCATAGGTCGACAGAGCACCGTTGTAGAGGAAGCCGGTAGGCACCGAATCGGCGTCCTCGGGGTATCCCTCAACGGTCCCCCCGCCCAGACCCGCGATGAGATCGACCGCACCGCCGAGCGCCGCGGTGGCCACGCCCTGACGCCGGCGCCCTTTCCCGACGTAGCAACACGCGATCCGCCAGTCCGGCCAGGTCGTGCGACCCTTCTCGTACGCGGCGCGGCTCTTGATCCGGGGCACCTCGTCGGGTGCGCCGAACTGGCACCAGCCCAGGCAATCGTCCCCGTCGAAAACAAGCGCCGCATGGGCCGTTCCTGCCCGAACACGATCGAGCTTCCGTTCGCGGTTCAGGGCCGGCGTCGTCCCCTTGCCGACCCCGTCGGGGTGGAACCCCATGCACCAGCAGCCGCCGAAGACACCGTTGTTGCGCTCCACCAACGCAGCGAACGCGGCCCACGTCGACTCATCGAGAGCCTTGACGGTGTACGCCGGTTCGACCATGAAGCCCAGCCTAACCGGGTGGGATGCTCACGCTGGAATGCGCGAGTAATGCGGGAATGATGCGTGACGTAGACGGGCGGTTAGCCGCGTCGTGCTACGTAGGCGAGGAAGTTGCTATCGGCGCTCGGCGGGGCCGGGGTATGGTCGCCGTGTACGTCGATGACGGAGAACCCAGCGGTCTGAAGCATGAGCAGCAGTTCGTGGTGGAAGTACGCGCGCATCGAAAGCGTGTGGAGCTCACTTTCGGTGTGCGAACCGTCGACCCATTTGTCGGCTTGGATCTCTAGAACCGCTGCCTGGTCGAGCGGGTCGAACGAAACCCATCGGACGCGGAGTTCCCGCTCGCTTCCGTCGGAGGCGGTTCTGCGGTCACCGTGGGATGGCCAGGCTTCGGGAAGACTGGCCCGACCGTCTCTTGTCCATAGAGGCCAGCGGCGCGGGTTCGCGTACGGCGTTTCGTTGTCGAGCAGAAGCCTTCCGCCAGGTTCGAGAGCGTCGTGGAGTCGGCGCAACGCTTCCCGGTCCTGGTCGCGTGTGCTGCCAAGCCCGAACACCCCGCAGGCGACGATCGTCCGGTAGCGACGGGGCGGCTCGAGCTCGTGAAGCGGCTGCACGAACAGCGTCGCCTCGAGCCCTTCCCTATCGGCCTGTTCCCTGCATCGGGCGACCATGTCGGCTGATACATCGCAGCCGTCAACGTCGTACCCCGACCGGAGCCATGGCAGCAGCAGTCGGCCCGTTCCACAGCCGGCGTCCAGAGCGGGCTGACCTCGCACGACAAACGCGCCGAAATACTGAATCTCCGGCCCGTCCGTGTTGAACTCTGCCCACCAGTCGGCGACGAGCCCGTGATGCCAGGTTGGCTGCAGACTCACGGTTTACCTTTCCACTTGCGCACCGTGCCCGAAAGAGGCGTTGCAAACATCCGCCGAACCTACACAAGGTCACCGGAGACACAAAGCGGCAGCAGTTCCGACAGACGACACGCCCGGCTGCCAGACGATGCTCTCGCCCGAACTCTCGGCAAATACCGCCGGATACTTCTGCGCCGAAACGGCCTACAGACCCAGTCGGTCGAACTGGCCCGCGTCTCGGCGCCAATGGGAGCGCACCTTCACGACCAGCTGGAGGAAGACCGGATGGCCGACGAGCGCCTCCACCTCCGGGCGTGCCCTCGTGCCGATCTCGCGGATCATCGCGCCCTTCTTGCCGACGAGGATGCCCTTCTGTGACTCGGTCTCGACGATCACGAAGGCACGCACCACCTTCTCCTCGATCTCGTCGATTACGACGGCCAGCGCGTGTGGCACCTCCTCATGGGTCAGGTGGAGCGCCTTCTCGCGGATCACCTCGGCGACGCGCTGCTCGACGGTCTGGTCGGTCGACTCGTCGCGCGAAAAGAACAGCTGCCCGTCTTCCGGCAGCAGAAAGACGAGATCGCTACGCAACTCCTCGACCCCGTCCTTCGTCTTCGCGCTGATCGGATGAAGAGCGTGGAAGTCGCCGAGCGCGGACGCAACCTTCATCTGGCTCGCGATGTGCGCCGGGCTGAGCCGATCGATCTTGTTCAGCGCGATGATCACCGGGACGCCGCTGCCGAACGCACGGCGGGCGACGAACCGGTCGCCAGGGCCGATCCGCTCGCGCGCGTCGAGCACGACGAGCACGACATGGACGTCGTCGAACGCCGCGTCGACCGTCGACTGCATCCGATTGGTCGCAGCGTCCATCGGCCGCTGGAACCCCGGCAGGTCGACGAGCACGAGCTGGTAGTCGGCGCCGTTCGCAACGCCGAAGATCCGGCGCCGCGTCGTGTTCGGCACCTTCGAGGTGATCGCGACCTTGTCGCCGCAGAGCGCATTGACGAGCGTCGACTTGCCGACGTTCGGGCGGCCGGCGAGCGCGACGAAGCCGGCCTTCACAGCTCGAACGACTCGGGGAGCAGTTCGGCAGGCGTCATCGTCTTCACCTCGCCCGCGTTCCGGAAGACGACGCGCTCGACGCCCATCTCGTGCAACCACTGCCTGCAGCCGCCGCAGGGCGACGCCGTGATCGCCGCGACGACGAAGTCCCCGGGCCGGTAGCCCTCGACCATCGCGTGCGAGAACGCGGTCCGCTCCGCGCAGACGCCGAGCGGGTAGGCCGCGTTCTCGACATTCACGCCCTCGAGCACCCGTCCGTCACGCGCGAGCACCGCGCAGCCGACATGAAAATTCGAATAGGGCGCATAGGCGTGCGACGCGACCGCGTCGGCGAGCGCCAGGAGCTCGAGGTCGGTCATCCCTCGAAGAAGAGCTGGAAGAGAGTCAACGTCACGAGCGCACCCAGGACGGCGCCGAGGCTCACCTCGAACGCGGAGTGAATACCTGCTTCGACGCGAGTCTGTGCCACGAGCAACGCCATGATGAACGTCAGCGTAGAGATCAGGAACTGGTGGTTCGAGTTGTGCAGCACGAGCGTCGCCGCCATCCAGCCGGCGAACGCCACCGCAGCGTGCCCGGACGGCAGCCCGCCGCGGAGGAGCATGCCGCGACCCGTAAGCGCCTTTGCGGTGATCACGAGGATGATCGTGACGACGAGCGCGACGAGCGTGATGTCGGCCGGGGCGCGAGAAAGGCGATCGAGGAAATGGCTGCTCCGCTCGGCCACCGCGCCCGAGAAAACGAGGTAGCCGACGGCAACTGCCGTGACCGTCGCGATCAATACTGCGCCGGCCGCGACGTCCTTGGCGATCTTCGCGAGCGGCGCGAGATCGGGGGTGATGAGATCGACGACCGCCTCGAGCGCGGAGTTCAGCATTTCGGCGATCAGGACGAAGGCGATCGCGAGGAGCAGCGCGACGAGCTCGAGGCGTGTCACGTCGAATGCAACCGCCGCAATGATCACGCCGAGCGCGATCGCGAAATGGATGCGGAGGTTCCGCTCCGCGCGCATGACATGGACGATCCCCTCGAACGCGAAGTTGAAGCTCTCGAGGAGCGACTTCGACCGTCGCGGCGACGTCATCGTCCGGTGTGCGCGCTCTCGCGCGCCTCCATCTCGACGCCATGGTCGTGGCCGAGCAGGTGCAGCAGACCGTGGACAAGGGGCTCGCGCCAGGCATCGCCCACAACCTGGGGGCACAGAACGATGTCGCCCAGCGCGCGAGGCACGCCTTCGGGAACGGTGTCGAGACCGTCGATCGGGAACGAGAGCACATCGGTCGCCTCATCGATCCCGAGGTGCTCGGCCTTCAGCGCGCGAATCTCCTGCGGCCCGACAAACGCGAGCCCGAGCTCTCCGGCCTCGACCCCTTCGGCCACGAGCACGTCGCGCGCGAGCTGGACAGCGCCGTCCTCGTCCACCACCACCCCGCTCCGGTTATCGACTTCGACGTCGATCACGGTTACTTGCGGCGGGCGGTGCCGGTCTCCTCGGCGTGGCGCTTGTACGCCTCGACGATGCGCTGCACGAGCTTGTGGCGGACGACGTCCTCGTGCCCGAACTCGACAAACTCGACGCCTTCGATGCCACCAAGGATGTCACGCACCTGGATCAGGCCGGACGCCTGCTCGCGCGGCAGGTCGATCTGTGTGATGTCGCCGGTCACGACCATCTTCGAGCCGAAGCCGAGCCGCGTGAGGAACATCTGCATCTGCTCGGGCGTCGTGTTCTGC
>JBBQPW010000197.1:0-4436 GCA_038216845.1 Gaiellales bacterium
ACTCGTCGGGAACCACCGGCCTCCCGAAGGCGATCGTGCAGGGGCACGGCGGCATCCTGCTCGAGCACCTGAAGATGCTGAACCTGCATTTCGACGCGCGGCCGGGCGACCGTCTCTTCTGGTTCACGACGACGGGCTGGATGATGTGGAACCTCCTGGTCGGCGGACTGCTGACCGAAGCCGCGGTCGTACTCTACGACGGCAGTCCCGCCGTGCCTGACCTCGGAAGTCTCTGGCGCTTCGCCGCCTCCGCGGGCGTCACGTGTTTCGGCACGAGCGCCGCGTTCATCCATGCGTGTATGAAGGCCGGCGTCGAGCCCGCGCGCGAGTGCGACCTCGCCCGCCTGAGAAGCGTCGGCTCGACGGGATCGCCGCTCTCGCCCGAAGGGTTTCGCTGGGTGTCGGAGCACGTCGGTTCGAACACCTGGCTCTTCTCGACGAGCGGCGGGACGGACGTCTGCACGGCGTTCGTCGGCGGCGTTCCTACGCTTCCGGTCTACGAAGGCGAGCTGCAGGCACGCGCGCTCGGTGCCAAGGTCGAGGCCTTCGACACGGACGGCCGAGCGGTGATCGACGAGGTCGGCGAGCTCGTGCTGACCGAGCCGCTGCCGTCGATGCCGCTCTCTTTCTGGGGTGACGAGGACGGCACCCGCTACCGCGAGAGCTACTTCGAGATGTATCCCGGGGTCTGGCAGCACGGCGACTGGATCGAGGTCACGTCGCGCGGGACGGCGATCATCTACGGCCGCTCCGACGCGACGATCAATCGTGGCGGCGTCCGGATCGGGACGAGCGAGATCTATCGCGCAGTGCTCTCGATCGAGGCTGTGGCCGACGCTCTCGTCGTCGACCTTCCCGATGAACGCTCGGATGGTCGCGTGATCCTGTTCGTCGAGCTCGCCGGGGGCATCGTCTTAGAAGACGAACTGGTCGCGACGATTCGACAGCGTGTGCGGACCCGGTGCTCGCCCCGTCATGCGCCGGACGAAGTGCGCCAGATCGCCCGCGTGCCGCGCACACTGTCGGGAAAGATCCTGGAGATCCCGGTCAAGCGAATCCTCATGGGCGCGGCGATCGACGAGGTCGCAAGCCGAGCGTCGCTCGCCGATCCGCACGCGCTCGACTACTTCGTCGAGCTCGCCGCCGAGCTCAGGCGCGAGGGCGATACGTCAGGGGGGTGACGCCGGAGGCTCAGGACTAGGATCAACGCCCTGCGGACCTCCTGCGCTGGTAGCACCGTGGTAGCACGACTGGCAGCGACGGACTCGTCGCGGACCGCCGCGATATGCATTTGCCGCGGTTTCTGAGTGGAACTAAACGGGGCACTTTCGAACCCTCGAGTACAACTTGAGATCCCGAGGTTGTCGGCCCCGAGGCGGAAACTGTTCGAAAGGCCGCCTCCTCTCTCTCGCGCCTCCGCCGGTGGGAAACAGTGCTTGCCACGAACCTCCGCTCCCGTGGCCAAGACGATCACGCGCGTCCTCGAGCAAGCCGACCAGCCGATGAGGGTGAGCGAGATCCATGAGGCATGCGAGGAGACACTCGGGAGAAGCGTCCTCTACGGCTCAGTCAAAGACTGGCTGGCCGACAACTGCCGGACCGGCAGGATCACCAGAGCTGATACGGGTCACAGACATCCATGTGGCCTGTGAGAGCCCTCTAAGAACTCGAATCAAAATGAACTCTTGTGCCGCCGTGACGTGCTGTGCACGCGCGCTGCCGCGTCCTCAGTCGCCCCGATACGTCTCGTATCGGGGCTCCCTGCGTCCTTGCATCGCACGCACCCATCCCGCCCCGACAGCGAAGCTTCATCTTGATTCGAGTTCTAAGCGAGAGAGTCTCATACCGGTCTATCAAGGCCTGCCTGTCCGAAAGCAGTCATCGTCAGAAGACCAAGGTTGTCCGAGTGGGTATGGAAAATATTGATTGAGCGTCGGAGCTAGTTGAAGTTCTCGGCCGAGCTCGCGAAATCTCGAACTCCGTCTCCACAGTCCGGCGGCATCACCCGTTCCCCGTCAGGAGACGTCGATCTCGACACCTGCCAGCAGGACCCGGGCCACGCCGAGCTGGTCATCGAGGATGACGACATCCGCCGGCGCGCCGATAGTCAAGAACCCGATATCGGTGCGCCTGAGGACACGGGCCGGAACGGACGTGACCGCCGCGACCGCCTCCTCAATCGAAGATCCGAGGCCGACGAGGTTGCGCATCGCCTGGTCGAGAGCCATCGTGCTTCCCGCGATTGTTCCGTCCGCGAGCCGGGCTCGGCCCCCGTTGACGAGAACGTCGATCCGCCCGAGCCGATAGACGCCGTCGCCGAGCCCTGCCGCGGGCATGGCATCCGAAACGAGGCACAACCGTCCGCGTGCTGCCTTCCACACCAGCAAGCTCGTCTCTCGGGCCAAGTGGTCGTGATCGAGGACGATCTGGAGCACGACGTCCTCCCGCGCGAGCGCAGCACCGACGATGCCCGGGTCTCGATGGGCGAGCGGACGCATCGCGTTGAAGAGGTGCGTGACGGTGTGGATGCCCAAATCGAAGGCCGCATTGGCTTCCGCGGCAGTTGCGTTGGTGTGCCCGCAGGAGACGGTAACCCCGGCATGGACGAGCAGGTCGGCCATTTCGAGACCGCCAGGCAACTCCGGTGCAAGGGTCACCGTCGTAACGGGGCCCGCGGCAAGGAGTTCGCGCATGAGCTCCACGTCCGGCGGGCTGATCGCCTCGACCGGGTGGGCCCCAGGACGGAGCGGAGAGATGAACGGCCCCTCGAGGTGAACTCCGAGAATCCGCGCCCCTCCCGTACCAATCTCTGCAGCCTCTCGTGCAACGGCGACCGCCGCGAGCAAGTCCTGTTTGGGCGCGGTGATCAGCGTCGGCTGAAATGCGGTGACCCCGCGGGCGAGCAAGGCGCGGCTGGCCTTCCGGTAGCCATCGACGTCGGTCGAGAGGAAATCCACGCCGCCGAAGCCGTTGACCTGCAGGTCGACGTATCCGGGCACAGCGAGACCAGAACCGCCACGCGCGAGCCCGACTGTGGCGATCGTGCCTTCGACGACCTCAATGTCCCCTCGAATCAGGGTGCCATCGACGATCGCCGCGCGTACGCCCAGTCTCATGGACGCACGAGAGAAACGCCGATTCGCGGCCCGCGTTCGCTGCGCCCGTCCGGCCGCAGCCACCGTCTCACAACGACGGTGCCACCTCGAGCGAGTCCCAGTACGCCTTGCTGCGGCGAGCGGTCTCGACGCACTCCTCCCACGACGGGTACTCGTAGTCCGTGTACTCGATCTCCATGCTGACAGGCCCGGAGAACCCCGAGCCGGCGAGATCGCGCAAGATCGACGCGAGGTCGATCTCGCCCTCTCCGAGCGCCGGGAAGTCGAGCACTCCCTTGCCACCGCGCTGATCCTTCAGGTGGAAGTGCCCGTAGCGGCCGAGGCCGTTTCGGACATCGTCCTCTGCCCTCGTCCCGACGTAGTACACGACGTTTCCCGGGTCATAGTTGATCTGGATCCAGTCGTGACCGATCTCGTCGAGCAGACGTATCCCGATCTCCGCGGTCGGCAGGAGGTTCGAGTCAGTCTCGATGCACAGCCGAATCCCGAGTGCTTGGGCCTCGTCCGCGATCAGTCGCGCGTTCGCCTTGAACCGCTCGACCTCCTCGGGGGTCTCGGCGTCCCCGGTGAACGTGTTGAGCGCCACGACCTCCAGCGCTTCTCCGGCGCCGAGGACCTTCCTGAGGCGTCGCATTCCCTCGTCCAGGTGGAGTTGCGCATGACCGCTCAGAGACACGCAGCGCAGCCCGAACCGATCGAGCAGCCTCCGCGTCTCGTCGATCTCGGCAGGCCCGAGCTGGTCGGGGTCGAGGTGTTCGAGGAATCCCTTGACGGCACCGATCTCGACGTTCTCGAATCCCGCCTCGGAGAGCCCGTGCAGCGCCTCTTCGAGTGTGTACGGCTTGAAGCAGATGGTCGACCCGGTCTCGATCCAGCTCATGTCGCGTTCCCTTCGTCCGGTAGCTCGAGACCCCACACATCGCGGTGGAACTCGACGAATCCCTCGGGGTAGTCCCAGGTGTCGATCGCGCACACCAGCACCGCCGGGCGCCCCTCGCGCAGCGCGGCCCGGGCACGAACGAGTGCGTCGTCGAGCTCCTGGGGCGACCCGATCCGCTCTGCGTGCGCCCCGCTCGCCGCGGCGACGGCTGCCAAGTCGGGCTGGACGTCGAAGTCGACGGCGAGATAGCGCTCGCCGGTCGCCCGTGCGATCCACTTCACCCAGTGCAGGCTCGCGTTGTCGAGGACGACCCAGAGGACGGGCGCCGCGTGCTGCAGAGCCGTGGGGATCTCCTTCATGTACATCTGGAACGCCCCGTCGCCCGTGACACACACGACGTCGGCAGCCGGCCGTGCGAGCTTTGCGCCGATCGCGCCCGC
>JBBQPW010000198.1:0-4426 GCA_038216845.1 Gaiellales bacterium
GCTCGAGGGCATCGTCTACTCGACCTACTCCGGGTCTCGCTTCGTGCTCGCCGGCACGCCGTCGGGTATCTCCCTCTCCCGTGAAGGCGGGGCGCACCAGTCGCTGAACACGCCGGGGATCGGAATCGAGACGCCGGGGCTCACGTACGCCGAGCCGTGCTTCGCGCGCGAGCTCGAGTGGCTTCTCCTCGACGGCCTTGCCCAGCTGCAGGAGCCGACCGGCGAAGCGCTCTATCTTCGTCTTTCGACGAAGCCTGTCGATCAGCAGCCGTTCGCGGCACTCGTCGCGCAGCGTCGCGAGGCAAGCGTGCGAGCGGATGTCGTCGCGGGTGGCTACCGATTGCACGAACCTGCCGACGCCGACGATCGGGTGCTGATTGCGACGTGCGGGGCGATGGTGCCCGATGCGCTGGCGGCAGCTGCGATGCTCGCTGCGGACGAGGGCGTTGCCGCGACGGTGCTCGTCTGCTCCTCACCCGACCGCCTGTACCGAGACTGGCGGGCGGCACGGACGCGCCCGTTGGAGAACGGCGGATCGCCGACGCGCTGCCACCTCGATCGACTGGTCGCCCCGACGGAGAAGAATGCCCCGATCGTCACCGTGATCGACGGTCACTCGCATGCACTCGCCTGGTTGGGCGGGGCGCTCGGCACCCGGTGTGTGCCGCTCGGAGTCGACCGCTTCGGGCAGACCGGCTCGCAGGCCGAGGTCTACGAGGCGTACGGCATCTCCGCCGACGCAATCGTCACCGCCGCGCTCGCCGCGTTGGAGCCACCCGCGTAGCTGGACGTCTGCTCCAAGGGGTCTATGATCGGGCGCGCGTGCTGCCGAAATCGTTGCCGGGGAATGCTGCGTGAGTACTGCTACCGCGCCTGCGGTGCTCGACCGTGCCGACCGGGTCGATCGCACCGGTCCACCGCTGATCCGGGCGGAAGGAGTCTGGAAGATCTTCGGCCCGCATGCAGACCGGGTGCTCGGCACGCCTGACGTCGATCTGACACGCGCGGAGTTGCGCGCGAAGACCGGCTGCGTGGCGGCGGTGCGCGATGTGTCGTTCGATGTCTGGCCCGGCGAGGTGTTCGTCGTCATGGGGCTGTCCGGGTCCGGCAAGTCGACGCTCGTGCGCACGCTGATCCGCCTCATCGAGCCTACGGCGGGAAGCATCTCCATTGCAGGGCAGGACGTGACTGCCGCCGATGCGGCCGGTCTACGCCAGCTGCGGCGCCACTCGGTGGCGATGATCTTCCAGCATTTCGGCCTGCTCGCGCATCGGCGGGTAATCGACAACGTCGCGTTCGGGCTCGAGGTGCAAGGCGTCGCGAAGGCGGAGCGGCTCGCGCGCGCGACCGACGTGCTGAAGCTCGTCGGTCTCGAGGATTCCGCCAACTCGTTCCCGGACCAGCTCTCCGGCGGAATGCAGCAGCGCGTCGGCGTGGCGCGGGCGTTCGCCGTCGATCCGAAGGTAATGCTCTACGACGAGCCGTTCAGCGCGCTCGACCCGCTCATCCGGCGCGACATGCAGGACGAGGTGTGCCGCCTCCAGGAGGAGACCGGCAAGACGATGGTCTTCATCACGCATGATCTGCCCGAAGCTCTCCGACTCGGCGACCGGATCGCGATCATGCGCGACGGCGCGATCGTGCAGGTGGGGACGCCCGAGGATCTCGTCGGCTCGCCCGCCGACGAGTACGTCGCGAACTTCGTGCGCGACATCCCGCGCAGCCACGTGCTGACGCTCCGCTGGATCATGCGCCCGCCAGCTCCGGGCGAAGAGGACGGCCCGAGGCTCGACGTCCGCACGACGGTGAAGCACGCCGTTCCAGCCATCGCGGCGAGCGACCGACCCGTGTGCGCGGTCGAGAACGACCGCGTCGTAGGAGTCGTGGACCGCGACGCCGTCTTGCAGGCGATCGCGGGCGAGGAAGACTAAGTGACGACGACGGCGGTGACCGAGCTCGCAGCGGCACCCGTCGTCCGCGAGCACCGGCCCTGGTGGCGCAGCCGGCTCGTGCTGTCCGCCGCGATCGTCGGCGCCCTCCTGCTGGCCTACTTCGGCTGGAAGACCCGCTACCCGTGGCCGACCGGGTTTCAGTGGACCGCGCTCCAGACGCACCTCGACACCTTCCAGACCTGGCTGCTCGATCAACGCAACGCGGCTCACCCGAACATCGTGTTCCGTGCGTTCAACGGTTTCGCCAGCTTCCTCGACGACCTCGTCTCCTGGCTCACGCTAGCGCTTCTCTGGCTGACGTGGGTCGGGACGACCGCCGTCGCGACGCTGATCGTCTGGCGCTTCGGCGGTCGGCGTGCTGCGCTGATCATCCTGGGCGCATTCGTCTCGTTCGCACTCGTGGGGTTGTGGGAAGAGAGCATCCAAACGCTGGCCCTGATGCTCGCGGCCGTCATCCTCTCGCTGCTCGTCGGCCTGCCTCTCGGCGTCGCCGCCGGCCGCTCCGACCGGTTCAACCGCACGATCACGCCGGTGCTCGACGCGATGCAGATCGTCCCGGCGTTTGCCTACCTGATGCCGGTGGTGATCTTCTTCTCCGTCGGGCCGGGCGCGGCGGTGATCACGACGATGGTCTATTCCATCCCGCCCGCCGTGCGGATCACGGCGCTCGGGATCCGCGGCGTACCGCCGAACTCGGTCGAGGCCGCCGCGGCGATGGGGTCGACCCGTTGGCAGGTGCTCGGCAAGGTGCAGCTCCCGCTCGCCCGACGGATGTTGCTGCTCTCCGTCAATCAGACCATCATCTTCGCGCTCTCGATGGTCGTGATCGCCGGCCTGATCGGTGGCAAGGGCCTCGGCGACACGGTCACGAGCGGGTTGAACTCGTACCCGGCGCTCGCCCTGCTCGCAGGGTTCGCGATCGTCGTCATGGCGATCTGCCTCGATCGCTCGACGGAGGCCGTCGCGAACCGCAGCGATCCCACCCGGCGTCACCTGACCGACGAGTTGCGACGGCGACTGAGGCTGGCAACGCTTGCGACGGCGGTCGCCGCGGTCATCGTTGTCGCGGTCGCACGGCTGGCCGGCGCGAGCGACATCTATGCGCGCTGGACGGCTCGGGACTGGATCCTGGCGCGCATCCAGTCGGTGCTCGACTACGTCGGGAACCCCTCGACGGTCGTGTTCCACATCACCGAGCCGATCGGCAACTTCATAGTCCGGTACGGCCTGATTCCGCTGCAGGACTTCCTCGTGGGCACGCCGTGGTTCGTCACGCTCGCCGGCCTGACCGCTCTCGCGTTCCTGATCAGCGGTCTGCGACCTGCGATCACGACGCTCGTCATGTTCACCGTCATCGGTGCCATCGGGGAATGGGAACCGGCCATGGGCACAGCCTCGCAGGTGCTCGTTGCCACCGCGCTTGCAGTCGCGATCGGGGTCGGGCTCGGCGTGTGGGCGGCGGAAAGCCCAACCTGTTCGCGGATCCTGCGTCCTATCAATGACGTCCTGCAAACGCTGCCACAGCTCGTCTACATCATCCCGCTCATCTACCTGATGCCCGTGTCGATCGTGCCGGGAGTGATCGCGGGCGTGCTCTACGCGTTCCCGGTCGTCGCGCGGCTGGTCGAGAGCGGCGTGCGCAACGTCGAGCCCAACACCGTCGAGGCAGCCGCCTCCTACGGCGCGACCCGCCGGCAGGTGCTGCTGAAGGTCAAGCTCCCGCTCGCGCAGGACGCGATCATGCTCGGTGTCAATCAGGGGATCAACATGGTGCTCGCGGTCGTCGTGATCGGCGGGCTTGTCGGCTCTGGCGGGCTTGGCTACCAGGTCGCCCAGGGGCTCTACCGCAGCGAGTTCGGGCTGGGTGTGGTGGCGTCACTTGCGATCCTCGCGCTCGGCATCGCGCTCGACCGCGTGACACAGGGAACCCGCAAGGGGCGAAGGGCGTGACTGGCGCTCGGAAGCAGTTCAACCCGGTCAATTCAGATCACAGGAAAACAAGGAGGGTCGGATGAAGGATCGTTATAAGGCGCCGCGGCGTCGGTGGCTCGGCATCGCACTCATGGTTGCCGCCGTCGCTGTGCTCGCGGTTTCGGCGAGCGCCATGGCGCGGAGCAGCGCGAAATGCGGCTCCATGACGTTCGACGAGAACGCCTGGGCAGGCGCGACCGCAAACGTGTACGTGGTCAAGTACGTGCTCGAGAAGAACCTCGGCTGCAAGGTCAACATCGCGAAGCTGCCGGAGAGCACGCCGCTCTTCCAGGCCGTGACGGACGGCAAGGTCGATGTCGTCCTCGAGGACTGGGGAAACATCCACCTCAAGATCAACCAGCACTACGTGACGAAGCAGAAGTCGGTCGTCGACCTCGGGCCGAACGGCGCGGTCGGACACATTGGCTGGTACATCCCCACGTACCTGATGAAGCAGCACCCCGAGTTCAAGACCTGGAAAGGGCTCAAGGGCAAGGAGTCGC
>JBBQPW010000199.1:0-4376 GCA_038216845.1 Gaiellales bacterium
GCTCCGCTGATCCTCGTTTTCGTCTACGTGGGCGGTGTGGCCGGGGCAGCGGCGCTGATGCTCGTGGGGATGTGCGTCGTCGGGACCTTCGGGGTGACGATGGTGCTGAGCCAGCTCTACCTCCCGCGCCACGTCGGCATGGCTTCCGGCCTCTCGGTCGGTCTTGCCATGGGGGTCGGCGGCGTTGCGGCGGTGATCCTGGGCGCGGTGGCGGATGCCGTGGACCTGAAGACGGCGCTCACCATCTGCGCGTGCGCTCCCGCACTCGGCGTGATCCTGTGCTTCTTGCTCCCCGCGCCGGCCACACGCGCGCGTCTCGCGATCGAACCGATCGCCTCAGGTTAAGAACTCGAATCAAAATGAACTCTTGTGCCGCCGTGACGTGCTGTGCACGCGCGCTGCCGCGTCCTCAGTCGCCTCGATACGTCTCGTATCGGGGCTCCCTGCGTCCTTGCATCGCACGCACCCATCCCGCCCCAACGACGAAGCGTCATTCCGAAACGTCCTCTAAGCTGGCGGGAATGGGAACCGTGCAGGAGTTCTTCGCAGAGTTGCCGACGCGTGTCGATCCGGCGAGAACGGCGGGGATGCACAACTCGTTCGTGTTCGACGTCACCGGGGTCGGCGCGTGGACGGTTCGCGTGGACGACGGCGCCGTCACGGTCGCCGAAGGCGTCGAGGATGCCGACTGCACGATCTCGGCGACCGAGGAAACGTTGACGCGCATCGTCAACGGCGAGCAGAACCCGACCACCGCCTTCATGACCGGCAAGCTGAAGATCGACGGCGACATGGGCGCTGCCCTCAAGCTCCAGAAGCTCTTTTAGCCGCATGAGGCGTGGGGGCCAGATGTTCGAAGAGCGCCAGGCCTTGATCGTGCGCGTTCTCATCGCGTGGGGTGCGACGGCAGTTGCGCTGAAGGTTGCGGACTGGGTCTTCGAAAGCTTTCGGATCTCCAGCTGGACGACATTGCTGATCGCCGCGGCGGTCTACGCGCTCGTCAACATCTTTCTGAAACCAATCGTGACCTTCTTCGCGCTGCCGCTGATCCTGGTGACGCTCGGCGTCGCCTACTTCTTCGTCACGATGCTGATGCTCTGGCTGACGGTGAAGATCGTCAGCGGCTTCGAGATCCGCGGCTTCTGGACGTACGTCGGGGCGACAATCGTCGTCGCCCTCGTCAACGGCCTTGTACGGAGGGTGACCTCGCGCGGCAAGAAAAGGGTGTTCGGCATCCTGCGCACGCGTTAGCCGGCATCGGGCGGACCGATCTCCACGAGGACCGCACCGCCCGCGACACGATCGCCCACGGCAACGTGGACTGCCGTCACGGTTCCGTCGTACGGTGACGACACCGGCGTCTCCATCTTCATCGCCTCGAGCACGAGGAGTGGCTGTCGCGCTCGCACTGCGTCTCCGGGCGCGACATCGACGCGTAGGACCGTCCCAGGCATCGGCGCGTTGACGGTGCTACCGGAACCGGCGTCGCGTGCGGGTGCCTGCGAGGTCGTGTTCACGTCCGGTGGGGACGAGGGCGCAGGGGTCGGAAGATTGAGTCGCCAGGGCTCGCGCCACGGCGTCGGTGCGCGTCGAAGCGGGGGGAGTGAGAGCGGGGGATGCTCCGTGAGGAACGCGGTCGAGACCGCGCCGGCGCGCAGGTCGGGGTGGGCGACGAGCCAACGCAGGAACGGCAGATTCGTTGTGAGCCCGACGATCTCTATTTCGGCCAGCGCGGCCGCGAGCTGGTCGAGCGCGGCGTCGCGAGTGTCCGCGTGCGCGATGAGTTTCGCGAGCAGCGAGTCGTACGAGGTGCCGATCTCGTCGCCCTCCTCGACTCCGGCGTCGACGCGAATTCCGGTTGGCAGGCGCAGTCGCTCGAGCACCCCCGCCTGTGGCAAGAACGTGCGCGGGTCCTCGGCACACAGGCGGACCTCGACGGCGTGACCGCCGCGCGCCGGAAGATAGTTGCCCAGCGATTCGCCCTGCGCGACGCGAATTTGCATGGCTACCAAGTCGATGCCGTACATGCATTCCGTCACCGGATGCTCGACCTGGATTCGGCCGTTGAGCTCCAGGAAGTAGACGTCGTCGCCCGCAACGAGGAACTCAGCGGTGCCGGCGTTGCGATACCCGATCGCCGACGCGAACGCCGACGCGGCGACCTCGAGTCGTTGACAGATCGTGAGCCCGAGGTCGACTGGCTGGCTCTCCTCGAGGACCTTCTGGTGCCGCCGCTGCACCGAGCAGTCGCGCTCGCCGAGAACGACGACATGCCCCGCGGAATCGACGACGAGCTGGACCTCGATGTGACGCGCCCGTTCCAGGAAGCGCTCGCAGAACACCCGGCTGTCGCCGAAGGACGTTTCTGCCTCCCTCGCCGCCGCTGCTAGCGCATCGTCGAGCTCCGCCGTCGAGCGGACGACGCGCATGCCGCGCCCGCCTCCTCCTGCCGTGGCTTTCACGAGCAGCGGGAAGCCGATTGCTGCCGCATCGCCTTCCGGCAGAACCGGTACGCCGGCCGCAACGGCAGCGCGCTTCGCCGCCGTCTTGTCACCGCCGAGCCGAAGCGCGTCGGGCGGCGGGCCGACCCAGGTCAGGCCGGCAGCGTCGACCGCAGCCGCGAAGTCGGGGCTCTCGGCGAGAAACCCGTAACCGGGGTGAATCGCGTCAGCATTCGCCTCGCGCGCCGCGCGCACGAGATCGGCTGCATCCAGATAGCTTGCGATCTCGACCGTCGTATCCGCGCCGCGCGCATGCAGCGAGCCGCGGTCGTCAGGAGCGACGACAGCGATCGTGTCAATGCCGAGTAACCGGCAGGAGCGGAACACCCGGAGCGCGATCTCGCCCCGGTTCGCGACGAGCAGCCGTTCGATGGCCACCGTCCTACCTCAGCCTACGGAGATCAGGACGACGGCACCAAGAGCGAGCAACACCGCGACGAGCTGCAGGCGTGACAGGCGCTCGTGAAGGATGAAGGCTGCGAGTAACACGGTCGTCACGGGGTAGAGCGACGCAAGCACGGACGAGATCGCGAGCGTACCGTGACGGAAGGCGACCACGAGCGCACAGACCGCGGCGACTTCGAGTGCGCCGATCGCCAGGATGAGTCGTCCGATACCACGCGCCGGTTCCTCCTCTGGGCGGCGGGCGAGCAGGACCACGACTCCGAGTAGACCTGCCGATGCCGCGCGTGAGATCGGCACCGCCCAAAAGCCCGCACCCTTCCCGATCTGAGCGAGGCAGATCAGGAACAGCCCAAAGCAGACGCCGGCGACAACCGACATGGCGAGCGCACGGCGTGCGGCTCCGCCTGCGAGCTCGGCGTGCGACGGCGCGACAGACACGATGGCGACGGCCACGATCGCGGCGCCGATGCCGATCAGCGCCAGAGTCCCGGGCCGTTCGTTGCGCGCGAGCCCGACGCCGACGGGTAGCACCGTTCCCACCAGGGCCGTTACGGGGGCGATGACGCTGATCTGTCCGAGGACGAGCGCCGAGTAGAAGAAGCCGAGCCCGATTCCGACGGCGAACCCGCTGACTACCGCCCAGGCGATATCGCTGTGACTGACTCGATCGGCGCCGATCGCTACGGCGACCGGGAGAGCGAGGACGAGGCCGAACGCCTGCCCACGGGCGGCCACCCGGATCGCCCACATCCGGCGCGACGCAACGCCGCCCAGGAAATCGGATCCCCCGACGAGGACCGATGAGAGCAACGCGAAGAACGCCGACACGAGGGCGGGATCATCGCAGGCTGCACGACACCCAAGCCTCACGGAGGGCGCGGAACGGCCGGGACAACGCCTCGCGGGGCGCCGGCTTCGTGGTCAAGTTCTTCCCCATTCGCAAGCTCATAGAGCAGAGCGAGCACGAGCGATGTGAATGCTCAGGGCAATGGGAACCCACTCGCCATCGGCTGGAGAGGAAACGGCACGGTCTACTACGATGTCGCCGCCTACGTCGTCGGCCAGTACTCGACGAACGGAAATTCCGGCATCACCGGGCCGGTCATCTGCGACACGGCCTCCGTGTCGGGCAACGGCTCCCAGACCGACGTCTCGGACCCGCCTCCCAATACCCCCGGCTCGACGTCGACGAGCCCTGGTACCACGCAGTTGGGCGTCATTCCCGCCGGCTGGCAGCAGCTGAAGCCGTAGGTACGGGCAGACCACCGGCGGCACGTTCGCCGCGACCCAAATGGTGACCGGGCCGGACAACCGCTCGTACCGCATCGACACCTACATCTTCCCGGCGACGCCTCCGAACGGTCTGGCAGACCAGCAGATCACGGTCGCCGTTCGCTCGATCACCGGGGGCACGGTCGACCCGATCAAGGCGCAGGTCACTTCCGCGTTCGACCTGGCGACGACCCAGGC
>JBBQPW010000200.1:0-4369 GCA_038216845.1 Gaiellales bacterium
GACCTTCTTCTGCGCGCCCTCGATCTGGTTGGAGAGGATCTTCGCCTCCATCGGCTGGTCGTCAGGCAGCTTGAAGCGGTGCATGATGTTGTAGATCCGGTCGCCGGCGAAGAGGCGCACGAGGTCGTCCTGACCCGAAAGGTAGAAGCGCGTCTCGCCCGGATCCCCCTGCCGGCCCGAGCGGCCACGAAGCTGGTTGTCGATACGGCGTGCCTCGTGGCGCTCCGTCGCAAGCACGTACAGCCCGCCGAGCTCGCGAACGCCCTCGTCGAGCTTGATGTCGACACCCCGTCCCGCCATGTTGGTCGCGATCGTGACGGCGCCGAGGCGACCTGCGTCCTTGATGATCTCGCTCTCGCGCTCGTGCTCCTTCGCGTTCAACACCGTGTGCGGCACACCGTTCCGCGTGAGAAGCTCGCTGATGTACTCGGACGTCTCGACGGCGATCGTGCCGACGAGTATCGGCTGGCGTTTTGCATGCCGCTCGACGATGTCGCCGAGCACCGCGTCGAACTTCGCATCGATCGACTTGAAGATGAGGTCGTTCTCGTCCAGGCGCGCCACCGCGACGTTCGTCGGGATCTCGACGACGTGGAGGTTGTAGATCTCCACGAACTCCTTCTCCTCCGTCTTCGCCGTGCCGGTCATGCCGCCGAGCTTCTCGTAGAGGCGGAAGTAGTTCTGGAGCGTGATCGTCGCGAGCGTGACGTTCTCCTCGCGGATCTGGACGTTCTCCTTCGCCTCGATCGCCTGATGCAGCCCTTCGCTCCAGCGACGCCCTTCCATCACGCGGCCGGTGAACTCGTCGACGATCTTGACCTCGTCCTCGTCGATCAGGTAGTCGACGTCCAGCTTGTAGAGCGCCTGAGCCTTCAGGGCCTGGTTCAGGTGGTTGACGAGCTGGACGTTCCGCGGGTCGTAGAGATTGTCGATCCCGAGCATCTGCTCGACCTTCTCGATCGCCTTCTGCGCAGGCGACACCGTCTTGTGTTTCTCGTCGTACGTGTAGTCGGCGCCGGAGAGCTCCGTCTCGTCCTCGCCCTTCAGCACCTTGCGGTTCGTCGGCACGCCCTCGAGCTCACGGACGACGCGCGCGAAGTCGTAGTACGTCCTCGCAGCCGTCTCGGGCTCGCCCGAGATGATCAGCGGCGTCCGCGCCTCGTCGATCAGGATCGAGTCGACCTCGTCCACGATCGCGTACGCGTGGCTCCGCTGGACGACGCCTTCGAGCGCCGTGGCCATGTTGTCACGCAGATAGTCGAAACCGAACTCTGAGTTTGTGCCGTACGTGATGTCGGCGCCGTAGGCGACACGTCGCTCGTCGAACGGCATCATCGCCTGGATTGAGCTGACGGTCAGCCCGAGTCGCTCGTACACGCCGCGGTTCCACTCGGCGTCACGCTTGGCGAGGTAGTCGTTGACCGTGACGAGGTGGACGCCGGTGTCTGCGATCGCGTTGAGCGAGAGGGCGAGGCTCGCCACAAACGTCTTGCCTTCACCCGTCTTCATCTCCGCGATATCGCCTTCGTGGAGGACGATCCCGCCCATCATCTGGACGTCGAACATCCGCTGCTGCGATTCCCGCCAGCGCGCCTCGCGGACGACTGCAAACACGTCGAACAGCATCTCCTCGAGCGACTCGCCGTTTGCGAGCCGCTGCCGGAACTCGGCCGTTTTCGCGCGCAACTCGGTGTCGGAGAGCTTCTGGACAGCCGGCTCCAGCGTCGCGATATGCACGGCTTGCTCCTGAAGGCGCTTGACGCGCCGCCCCTCGCCTACGCGCAGGAGCTTCTCGAAGCGGCCGCTGAGGTCGTCGCCTGCCATGGGATCAAGGGTACCGGGAGACGTCCGGCCGCTGACTCATTCTTCACAGTCCGCGCATACCCTCCGGTCCGCAGGCCCGGCGTCCATCACCTGACCGCGCGCGCAAACGCTACAACGTCGACCCGCTCGGCGCCCGCCTTCCGAAGCGCCGCAGCGCACCCGCGGGCAGTCGAACCGGTTGTGTAGATGTCGTCCACCAGCACGACCCGGCGCGGAACACCGTCGGTGGCGCCGAACGCGCCCGCAATGTTCTTCCGGCGCTCCTCGAGACCGAGACCGCGCTGGCGACGTGTCGCCTTGAGCCGAACCAGGAGCGTCGTCGCAGGGAGGTCCCAGCTCGCTCCTAGCTCCCGCGCGAGCCGCTCAGGAGGTGAGTGGCCGCGCTTCAGACCCCGCTCACGGTCGCCGGGCACGAACGTGATGGCGTCTGCCTCCGGCCGTGGAACCGCTGCGACCACAAGCTCTGCCGCCGGCGGCGCAAGGTCGCGGCGACCGTGCTCCTTCCACGAGCGGACGAAGGCTTTGGCACGCGCGTCGTAGAGAACCGCGCCACGCGCTGTTGCGAAACCGAGCCGCCGACCCGAGCACTCGGCGCAGCGCCGTACCGGCCAGGGTCCGGGAGACCCGCAGCGTTCGCAGACCGGCGGCGAGAGCCGAACAAACGCCGAATGGCAGTCGCGGCAGAGCGACGAGCCGGGCCGGGTACACACCCCGCATCTGCGCGGGAGTAAGACGTCGAGCACACCAGCCATCGTCGCGCCGAACCCGTCACCGGAACGTGCCGACTGTGTGTCAGGAGTCCCTCGTTAGGCCGTGCGCGAGAAGACCGCATCGGCATCGGCGAGCGACTCGTGGGAGCCGATGTCGTACCACGCTCCAGGAACCAGCCACGTATAGACGGGAATCCGCGGATAGAGCCACTGGATGAGCCGTCCCGGTTGGTCGGGGTTGTTGCCGTCGGCGAGGTACTCGCGGATCAGCGGCAAGGTCGCGCGCGGGTAGTAGTAGAGCGCGATACCCGCGAGCGTCGTCCCGGCATCCTCCGGTTTCTCCTCGAAGAAGGTGATCCGGCCGTCCGGGTCGGTCTGCACCTGGTTGTACTTCGGCATCTCTGCGAGGTCGCCAATGTCGTAGACGGCGAGGACTGGAGCCGCGACCTCTGCGATCCGAGTCCCGAAACCGCTGATGTCGGAGCCGAAGAGGTTGTCGCCGGCGACCACGACAAGGTCGTCGTCGAGGATGCGGGTGTCGACGACGTAGCCGATGTCGCCGATCGCTCCCAGGCGATCGGCCTCGCTCGTCGTGCCGTCGTTCACAACGGTTACATCGGTGCGCCCCGCTGCCCAACCCTCAAACGCGGGCGCGAACTTCGCGTTCGTGACGACGATGGTCTCGTCGATCGCGCCGATCGCGAGAACTCGGTCGAGAAGACGATCCAGCAGCGGGCGCCCGGCGATTTCGAGGAGCGGCTTCGGCCTGTCCCGTGTCAATGGGTAGAGACGCGTCGCGTAACCGGCGGCGAGTACGAGCAGCTTCATGGCCGGGGCAGGCTATCGACGTACGACGGTCGGTGGACGCCTCGCTCGGTGACGATCGCGGCGATCAACTCGGCAGGTGTGATGTCGAACGCAGGATTGTGCGCTGTGAAGTTGCTCGTGATCTCCTCGCCGGCGCGCTCCTCGATCGGGATGCCCACACCGTCGGTGAGCGTCCGGTCCAGGGTCGATGTGGGTGCGACGACATAGAGCGGAATGCCGTGATGTCGCGCGAGAACCGCGAGCGAATACGTGCCGATCTTGTTCGCCGTATCGCCGTTCGCGGCAATCCGGTCGGCGCCGGTAACGACGCAGTCGACAGCGCCACGAGCCATGACTGATGCGGCCGCCGAATCGACGATCACCGCATGCGGAATGCCCAGCCTCGCGAGCTCCCAGGCGGTGAGGCGCGCTCCCTGGAGCAGCGGTCGGGTCTCGTCGACCCAGACGCGCTCGACAAGACCACGCTCCCAGGCCGCGCGGATTGCCCCCACGGCCGAGCCGTAACCGCCGGTTGCGAGGCCACCCGCGTTGCAGTGGGTCAGTACGCTCGAGCCTGGCTCGATCAGGTCTGCGGCATGCGCAGCCATCTGCCTGCAACGCTCCACCTCGTCGTGGTGGATGCGCCGCGCCCGCTCCGGGGTCGGGTCCGGGCGCATCGCCTCGAGCGCCCAGCGGAGATTCACCGCCGTCGGCCTGGACGAAACGAGCGTTTCGTAGGCGACGGCGGGCTCCTCACCCCGACTCACGGCCAGTGCCAGCCCGTATGCGGCGGCGACGCCGATCGCAGGCGCACCGCGTACCGCAAGCGTGCGGATCGCCTCCGCCACCGCGGCCGAGCTCTCACAACGGAGCTCGACGACTGCCTCCGGCAGAAGCCGCTGATCGAGGACGACGACGGCATCGTCCTCGAGGCGAACGATCCGGTGTGGGGGGGGGGGGTTGAATGTGACAAGGGGGATGGAAAATGTAAAAACACAACCCCCAGGGGGGCCCAAACCCCAGACGAA